>NZ_JADYVV010000009.1:0-164803 GCF_020194035.1 Bradyrhizobium sp. BRP56 | reverse complement strand
CGCAAAACTCGGCGGATGGACCGGCTACGCCTCCCACCGTCCACCTGGACCAATCACCTTCCACACCGGAATGGCCCGCTTCCAAATCCTCGCAAATGGCCCGACAAACGTGTAGATGCACTAGTGCGAAAGCAAGGACCCATACGCCGCGACGGATGTTGCAGGCGGGACTCGTCATTGTCGTCCTGGCGAAAGCCGGGACCTTAACCACCGCATTTGACGGTGAACGAGATCGTGGCCCTAGCGTCGCGCAACAGTGCGCACTTGGGGTAATGGGTCCTGGCCTTCGCCAGGACGACTGCGAATCTTCGTGCGCACTCGTCAGTTGCACGCAGCCACTGCACAGCGACCCCAAATCAGTGATTTGGAAAATTCCGCCCTGCGGACACCCGACTCAGTATTCGACCGGATACAGACGCCTTCACGATCTGGCTATGCAATCTTCAGCCAACAAGAAGAAACGGCATGAAGAAGCTGATCGGTCGTCATCGGGACATTCAATACACACTCACCAACATCGAACCCGACCTCTGGGCCTGGTCGTTCGACATCAACGGCAAGACCAGGCAAGGCACCACGCGCGCGCGGCTCGACCTGCTGGCGCGGCGGCGCGTCTGCACGCTGATCGATCGCGAGTTGAAACGCGCGGAACGTACCAGGCCCAACGAGCCCGACTGATCGCTCTCCCCGGTGAAGGTCCATTGGACGGGCCGCGCCTATCAGAAATGAAAACTCCCGCAGCGCCGGCTGCGGGAGTTGTTGGCATCGGTGACCGCGGGGAGGTCCAACCACCGATACCGACATTCGCTGACCCTGGTCAGGCTGTTTTGGCGAACATCGTCAGCACGCCATCGGCGATGTTGATAGCGACGACCTGCGACGAAGTCAGGCCCTTGGCCTTGAGCGCGGAGACCGCCTGCGGTGTCGCGTCAATCGACTTCCGAAGCGACTGGATGTCGTCCTCCTTGGTCTTTGCCATCGCATCCTCGATCTTCGATCGCATCTCGGGCTTGAGGTCCTTGATGTCGACGACCTGTATGCTCCGGATGACGGTGGACTGATCAGATGACTGCGGCGGCGCATTGGGTTGCGTGCCTTGCGCTTGCACCAAGGCGGGCGTTCCGAGGACGAGCGCGGCAACAGTGACGAATGCTGTGAGATTGCGCATGGTCGATTCCTTTTCGAGGTCAGCAAGCGATAAAACCTACGCGCGAAGTTTGGCTGGCATCTGATTTTTCCATGGCCATTCATTGGAGCCAATGCGACCGCAATGCGGGCGTCGAAGCCCGCTCAGCCGCAGCGCCGACGTCCAGCGCGTCGGCCCGGGCGCGATTGACTACAATGCGATGACGGAAATAGCGATCTCGAGCCGTGGTCCGGCATAGCGCCTGTCATCCGGCCCACCCTCGCCGCACCCGACGTTCCAGACCGCCGGCCATGCGAACCGCTCCAGCCCCGTTGCCGATATCGCCGCGCACGACGTCCAGCGCGTGTCACCGCTGCGTCGCCACAGCACGCCGCCCGGTCCCATGTCCGGATAGAAGGCGATGTCGAGGTCGAAATCGCTGTTGGCACCGAGATCGGGACCGATCCAGTAATAGGGACTGCGTCCACGCTCGCGTCCAAGGATCAAGGTGAGCGTCTGATTCGGCCCGCGCAAGCCAAGCCAGAGCGGTGCGATCACGCCGGGCGCGGGCGTGCAGAGCAGCGTTTGTGGCGCGGCGGTTCCCGCAGCGGTGCGGCCCGCCAGTTTCAGCGCGATGACCGTCGCGGGCGCCAATGTCCCCGACAGCGGTGCAGGGCTGGTCCCGCGCGGCAGCGGCGACCACGCGGCCTGGTCCAGCGATGGCAGCGGCCATGCCAGCTGCTCGCGCGCCACACCTTCGGTATCGAGCACCTGATAGCGGAACCCATCCTGATCGAGCGCGGCCTGCACGCAATGCAGATACTCGACGCCTTCGGGCATCCGGTGCGCGGTGCCGGCGCCCGCCGTGCAGACCTGCAGCACACCGCGATGAACCTGGACGTCGAATGCGAGAATGTGGCTGCACAGATAGGCGGTGACATCGGCGCGGACGAGGATATCCCAGAACCGCTCGCGGTATTCGTGGCCGATCTCGCGCTGATAGCTGCCGCTGTAGCCGTTGATGGCGTACACGGGATGATGGCCCAGCACCAGCTTGTGCCTGGCGTGCTTGTGCTGTGCGAGGACCGCTTGCAGCCAGTCGGTCTCGACGTGCCCCTCGCCGCCGAGGCCGCTCCAGAGCGTGTGCACGAACACCATCACGAGATCGCCGCGGCGAACCCAGTAGGACAGCCCCTCCTGACCGGGCGGGCCGTTGCGCGGCAGCTGCAGCACCTCGCGGAACACCGCCTCGCTCATCTCGTCATAGGTGGTGTGGTTGCCGGTCGTGTGCCACAGCGGCACCGCGCGCCGGTCGAACCAGGACATCTCGACCTCGAACCAATGCCGCCATTGCGCGCGCAGCGCGTCGGCATCGGCGGTGAGGCCGATGATCTCGTCGCCGGGGAACAGAATGAATTCGGGCGCAGGATGCAGCCGGCGCACCACATCGTTCACCGATGCGAAGGTGCGCTCATGCAGCGCGCCCGGAACGCCCGAGCAGGCATCGGCATAGATCACGAACTGGTGGCCCGAATATCTCGGTAACAGAGCCGGAATTGCATCATCCATGGTCGGACCACGTCCTCGCGAGCCACATCATAAAGGAAGGCAGACCAATCGCTCAAGGCAGACATTCGCAGGCGCAAGGTTGCAGGCAGCCGGGGCTTTTGAGATCGTGTGTCACGCATTGCAGTCGTCCCATGACAAGGAGTTCCGGCGTGGCCATCCTCAAGGACCTCAGCATCGGATTCTACAAGATCCCGCTCCCGGTGGTGCTGAGCGACAGCACGCATGGCGAGATCAAGGCGTTCGAGCTCGTCACGATCCGCGCCCGCGATGCCGACGGCGCGGAAGGCACCGGCTACACCTACACGGTCGGCCGCAATGGCGGCGCCATCGCCGATATCCTGGGCCGCGAAATCACCGAGATCGCGCGCGAGATGGAGGCCGACGACACCGAGCAGCTTTGGCACAAGGTGTGGTGGGCGCTGCATTATGGCGGCCGCGGCGGCCCGGCGGTGCTGGCGCTGTCCGCGCTCGACATCGCGTTGTGGGACCTCAAGGCGCGGCGGGCATCGCTGCCGCTGTGGCGGCTGCTCGGCGGCTTCGACCGCCGCGTGCCCTGCTATGCCGGCGGCATCGATCTCGATCTGCCGCTCGATCGCCTGCTCAAGCAGACCGACGACAATCTGGCCAAGGGCTTTCGCGCCATCAAGATGAAGGTCGGCCGGCCGAGCCTTGCGTCCGACGTGGCGCGCGTGAAGGCGATGCGCGGCCATCTCGGCGACGAGTTTCCGCTGATGGCCGACGCCAACATGAAATGGACCGTCGAGGAAGCGATCCGCGCCGCGCGCGCCCTGCAACCGTTCGACCTGACCTGGCTCGAGGAGCCGACGATTCCGGACGACGTCGCGGGACACGTCCGCATCGTGCAGGCCGGCGGCGTGCCGATCGCGGCCGGCGAGAACCTCCGCAGCCTGTGGGAGTTCAAGCCGTATATCGCCGGTGGCGCGCTGTCCTATGCCGAGCCCGACGTCACCAATTGCGGCGGTGTGACCAGCTTCATGAAGGTCGCCCGGCTCGCCGAGGCCTTCAATATTCCCGTCACCAGCCATGGCGCGCATGACATCACCGTGCATCTGCTGGCTGCGTGCCCGAACCGGTCGTATCTCGAGGCGCACGGCTTGGGCCTCGACCGCTATATCGAGCACCCGCTGGTTCTGGAGCAGGGCATGGCGATCGCGCCCGATCATCGCCCGGGGCACGGCATCGCCTTCGACTGGAAAGGCCTTGAGCGGCTCAGCGTCGCCTGACGCAGAAACATTTCTGCACACCAAGACGTGACATTCGGAAATGCAGGTCTGCCGACGCGCGCTAGGCGGCGTCGCGACAAGCTGCTAGCGTTTCGCGCTTCAGATTGCCCAAAGCGCGATGAGATCATCGCGCTTCGGCTCATTGTCTGAGCATGATCTTTTCGGAAAACCGCTTCACACTTTTCCGGATCATGCTCTAGCGTTAAGGGATCGGAGCAAATGGACAACCGTAGTGATGTTTGGCGCGGCGTCGACGCGATCAAGCCGCGTTTCATCGAATTGAGCGACCGGGTCTGGGCGATGCCCGAGGTCTGCTACACCGAGGCGCGCTCATCCGCCGAACATCTGGCCGAACTGCGCCATCAGGGTTTTCGCATCACCGAGAACGTCGCCCAGATCCCGACCGCGGTGATGGGCGAATGGGGCGAAGGCGGCCCGGTGATCGCCTTCCTCGGCGAATATGACGCCCTGCCCGGCCTCAGCCAGGAGGCCGGAATCGCCGAGCATCGCCCGGTCGAAAGCGGCGGCCACGGCCATGGCTGCGGACATAATCTGCTCGGCTCCTCCGCGCTGCTCGCCGCGACCGCGGTGAAGGACTGGCTGGCCGCCAACAAGGTGCCGGGGCGCGTGCGCTATTACGGATGCCCCGCCGAGGAAGGTGGCGCGGCAAAGGCCTTCATGGTGCGCTGTGGCGCGTTCGAGGACGCCGACATAGCCATCACCTGGCATCCGCACAGCTTCTGGGAGGTGGCGGTGACGCCGTCGCTCGCCAATACCCGCGCCGATTTCATCTTCACCGGACGCACCTCGCATGCGGCAGCCTCGCCGCATCTCGGCCGCAGCGCGCTCGATGCGGTGGAATTGATGAATGTCGGCGTCAACTACATGCGCGAGCACATGCCGAGCGACGCCCGGGTGCACTACGCACTGCTCGACACCGGCGGCATCGCGCCCAACGTGGTGCAGGCCCATGCCCGGGTGCGCTATTCGATCCGCGCCCGCGACCTGCCCGGCATGAACGAGCTGGTCGAGCGCGTGCACAAGATCGCACAGGGCGCGGCGCTGATGACCGAGACCAAGGTGGAGATGAAGATCATCTCCGCGGTCTCCAACATCCTGCCCAACACGCCGCTGGAACAGACGCTGCACCGGATCATGGAAGAGCTCGGCCCCCCGCATTTCGACGATGCCGACAAGGATTTCGCCGGCAAGATCCGCGCGACCCTGACCGACAAGGACATCGCTTCGGTCTATTATGCGATCGGCATGGAGCCGACCGACCGGCCGCTCGCCGATTTCCTGGTGCCGATCGACGCCACACGCAATCCGCTGATCGGCTCGACCGACGTCGGCGACGTCAGCTGGGTGGTGCCGACCGTGCAGGTCCATGCACCGACGGTTGCAATCGGCACGCCGTTCCACACCTGGCAGGTTGTGGCGCAGGGCAAGACGCCGGCCGCGCACAAGGCGATGGTGCAGGCCGCCAAGGCGATGGCAGGCCTCGGCGTCAAGGCGCTGATGGAGCCGGAGCTGATCGCGGCCGCCAAGGCCGACCTCAAGAAGCGGACCACAAGAACGCCTTATGTCAGTCCGCTGCCGGCGAATGTTGCACCGCCGTTGGACATGTCGATCGCCTGAGAGCCGCGTGTGCGGGCCGGACCTGCTCTCCGGGATCAAGCAATCGCATATCCCCATCGTCATGGCCGGGCTTGTCCCTGCCAACCACGACTTTCTCACGCGGAAACGGAGACGTGGATGCCCAGCACAAGGCCGGGCATGACGAGTTTGTGGACGGATCGCTTCAGACGCGAACTCCGGCCTGCGTGGCAAAAGCATCTCGGAACAAAGGATAACGAACAAATTTTCCGCACTGCGAGGCGCGCAAGGGCGCGCTTTTGGCGCCGATCTGCTGAACCGGTGTGCGGCAAGGGGAGGTTCTGCACAAGCGATAGCCAAAAGACCTAGGCGCTGAAGGGCGGGAGGCGTTGACCTTCGCGGTCATTCGGTGTGCCATCCTGCCGCCAACACGGCGGCCGGTTCCACGGCCCGCCGCAATAACCAATTGAGCCGGACCGAGGGGACAATGTTCGACAGGAATCTGCGTGGCATGATCGACGACGTGAAGGACTGGCGGATGGATCGCCGCGCCTTCGTCAAGCGAATGATTGCCGTCGGCCTCACCGCGCCGATGGCCAACCAGATCCTTGCGATCGGCGGCGTCGCGATGGCGCAGAGCCCGAATCCCTACAAGCCGACCAAGCGCGGCGGCGGCGGTCCGCTGAAGCTGTTGTGGTGGCAGGGCCCCACCCTGCTCAATCCGCACTTCGCCACCGGCACCAAGGACCAGGACGGCTCGCGGCTGTTCTACGAACCGCTGGCAAGCTGGGACGTCGACGGCCATCTCAACCCGATCCTCGCCGCCGAAATCCCCTCGATCCAGAACGGCGGGCTTTCCAAAGACGCCAAGTCGGTGGTCTGGAAACTCAAGCCCGGCGTCAAATGGCATGACGGCAAACCCTTCACCGCCGACGACGTCGTGTTCAACTGGGAATATGCCACCGACCCCGCGACCGCAGCCGTCTCGAGCGGGACCTATTCCGGCATGACCGTGGAGAAGGTCGACGACCTCACGGTCCGCATCAAGTTCAAGGATCCGACGCCGTTCTGGGCCAATGCGTTCGTCGGCGCCTATGGCTGCATCATCCCGAAACATCTCTTCGCGGAGTACAAGGGCAGCAAATCGCGCGAGGCGCCGAACAATCTGAAGCCGGTCGGCACCAGCCCCTACAAGTTCGTCGAGTTCAAGCCGGGCGATCTGGTGCGCGGCGAGATTAATCCCGATTACCACATGCCGAACCGGCCCTATTTCGACACGATCGAGATGAAGGGCGGCGGCGATGCGGTGTCGGCGGCGCGCGCGGTGATCCAGACCGGCGAATATGATTTCGCCTGGAACATCCAGGTCGAGGACGAGGTGCTGCTGCGGCTGGAAAAGGGCGGCAAGGGCAAGACGCTCTATGCCGTCGGCGGCGACATCGAATTCATCGCCATCAACTTCACCGACCCGAACACCGAGGTCGACGGCGAACGCTCGTCGATCAAGACCAAGCATCCGATCCTGTCGGATCCGGCGGTGCGCAAGGCGCTGGCGCTGCTGGTCGACCGCGACTCCGTCAAGAAGGTGATCTACGGCCGCGCCGGCCGCGCCACCGCCAATTATCTCAACGGCCCCGAGGAGTTCGTTTCCAAGAACACCAGATGGGAGTTCTCGGTCGAGAAGGCGAGCGCGCTGCTCGAACAGGCCGGCTGGAAGGTCGGCTCCGACGGCATCCGCGAGAAGGACGGCAAGAAGCTGAAGCTGCTGTACCAGACCTCGATCAACGGCCCGCGGCAGAAGACCCAGGCGATCGTCAAGCAGGCCTGCCAGAAGGCCGGCATCGACGTCGAGCTGAAGTCGGTGGTGGCCTCGGTGTTCTTCTCCTCCGACGTCGCCAACCCCGACACCTATTCCAAGTTCTACGCCGACATCGAGATGTTCCAGATCCCGATGACGCAACCCGACCCGGGCTTGCACATGCGCCGCTATCTGTCGCGCAATGTCGCGACCAAGGAGAACAAGTGGCAAGGGCAGAACTTCCCGCGCTGGGTCAACAAGGATTTCGACGCCGCGATCGAGGCGGCCGATATCGAGACCGATCCGATCAAGCGGGCCGAGCTCTACATCAAGTGCAACGATCTGATGTGGCAGGACACGGTGGTGATCCCGGTGATGCACCGCCTCGCGGTGGAAGCCTGCTCCAACACGGTGCGGCCCGCGCTCTCCGGCTGGGCCAACCAGACCGACAATCTGCAAGACTGGTATCGTGAAACCTGAGACACGGGGACAGGTTCGGAGTTTGAGTAGGTGCATCTTCTCCCTCTCCCCGTTCTTACGGGGTCGAGACGAGCGGAGCTCGCTCTTGGAGGGTTGGGGTGAGGGGCTTTCGCAGCAAACACCGTGAAAGATGAGTTCGTGGAGACTCCCCCTCACCCGGAATTCAAGCCGTGCTTGAATTCCGACCTCTTCCCGCACGCGGGGCGAGGTGAAGCTCGCCTTTCGACTGGAAGCAAGATCAACGTGCTCAAGGTGCGAGCGTTAGTTAGATGATCTCTCGATGAGTCAATATATCCTGCGTCGCCTGATGATCGCGATTCCGAGCCTGCTCGGGATCTCGCTCGTGCTGTTTGTCGTGCTGGCGCTCGCGCCGGGCGATCCGTTCAGCGAGCTCGCGACTAATCCGAACGTGCCTCCCGAGGTGCAGGCCGCGCTGCGCGCCAAGTTCGGCCTCGACGACCCGATCTATCTTCGCTACCTGCACTGGCTCGCGGCGATGGCCCAGGGCGACTGGGGCTTTTCCTTTGTCAGCCGGATCAATGTCGACACGCTGATCCTGCAGCGGCTGCCGACCACGCTCTACGTGATCGGCTCGGCGCAGCTGCTGGCGCTGCTGATCGCGATCCCGGTCGGCGTCTATGCCGCCACCCGGCCCTATTCGATCTTCGACCAGCTCGCCAACACCTTCGCCTTCATCGGCTTCTCGCTGCCGACCTTCTTCACCGGCATCCTGTTCATCCTGGTGTTCTCGGTGAAGCTGGACTGGCTGCCCTTCGTCTACACCGACGTGCCGGGCAGCGGCATTCCCTGGCTGCTGGAGATGATCCGGCAGGCGATCATGCCGGTGATGGTGCTCGGCCTGTTCCAGGCGGCGTCGATGACCCGCTTCGTGCGCTCGGCGATGCTCGACGTGATCCGGCTCGACTATGTCACCACGGCCCGCGCCAAGGGACTCGGGCAGGCCAAGGTGATCGTCAAGCACGTGATGCGCAACGCGATGATCCCGGTCGTCACGCTGATTGCGCTGCAAATGCCTGCCGTGTTCGGCGGCGCCATCGTCACCGAGCAGATCTTCCGGATTCCCGGCATCGGCTCGCTGCTGATTTCCTCCATCCTCGCCAATGACACGCCGGTCGTGATGGCCGTGACCTTCGTCTTCGCGTGTCTCGTGGTGCTGTTCAACCTGATCGCAGATGTCCTCTATGGCTGGCTTGACCCTCGCATCTCCTTCCGCTGAGCGGCGCGGCTATTCGCCCTGGCGCGAAACCTGGCGGCGCTACCGCCGGCACCGGCCGGCCGTGGTCAGCGCCGTGCTGCTGCTGCTGCTGATCGCGGCCGTCGTGATCGGCCCGTTCGTCTGGCGCGTCTCGATCAGCGACATGGACGTTGTGGCCGGCCTGCAGGGGCCGTCGCTGGCGCATCCGTTCGGCACCGACGATCTCGGCCAGGACCTGCTCGCCCGCATGATCTATGGCGGGCGCATCTCGCTCGCGGTCGGCCTCGCCGCGATGCTGGTCTCGGTGTTCGTCGGCACGCTGATCGGCGCGCTCGCCGGCATGTCGCGCGGCGCGCTCGGCTACGCGCTGATGTGGCTGACCGATCTGTTCCTGTCGCTGCCGCAACTGCCGCTGCTGTTGATGCTGATCTACCTGTTCCGCGACGGGCTGAAGGCGATGTTCGGCCCGGAGGGCGGCATCTTCATCCTGATCGTGCTGGTGATCGGCGGCTTGCGCTGGATGCCGGTCGCGCGCCTGGTGCGCGCCCAGTTCCTGTCGCTGCGCGAGAAGGAATTCGTCGAGGCGGCGCGCGCGCTCGGCGCGAGCCCGGTGCGCCAGGTGGTGCGCCACATCCTGCCCAACGCGCTGGGACCCGTGATCATCGCCGGCACGATCGACGTCGCCGCCGCCATCATCGCCGAATCGACGCTCTCGTTCCTCGGCCTCGGCTTCCCGCCGGATACGCCGACCTGGGGCCGCATCCTCTATGACGCCAAGGACTTCCTCGACATCGGCCCGCATTGGGCGCTGTTTCCGGGCGGCGCGATCTTCATCGCGGTCGTCGCCATCAACTTCATCGGCGACGGGCTGCGCGACGCGCTCGACGCGCGCAAGGTGATCTGATGGCGCTGCTCGACATCAAGGGCCTGAAAACCCATTTCACCACCGACGACGGCATCCTCCAGGCAGTCGACGGCGTCGACATCAGCATCAACCGCGGCGAGACGCTGTGCGTGGTCGGCGAATCCGGCTGCGGCAAGACCGTCACCGCGATGTCGATCCTGAAGCTGATCGCGATGCCACCGGGCAAGATCGTCGAAGGCGAGATCATCTTCGAGGGTCGCGACCTGGTGCCGCTGACCAGCCACCAGCTCGACGACATCAGGGCCAAGGAAATCGGCTTCATCTTCCAGGAGCCGATGACTTCGCTCAATCCGGTGCTGACCATCGGCGAGCAGATCGCCGAGAGCCTGCGCCGCCACGAGGCGGTGACCAAGAAGCAGGCGCTCGAGCGCACCATCGAGATGCTGAAGCTGGTGCAGATCCCCAATGCCGCGGGCCGCGTGCATCATTATCCGCACCAGTTCTCCGGCGGCATGCGCCAGCGCGTGATGATCGCGATGGCGCTGGCGTGCCGTCCCAAGCTCGTCATCGCCGACGAGCCGACCACCGCGCTCGACGTCACCATCCAGGCGCAGATCCTCGACCTGTTGCAGGACATGAAGGAGCGCTTCGGCATGGCGGTGATGCTGATCACGCACGCGATGGGCGTGGTCGCCGAGACCGCGCAACGCGTCGTCGTGATGTACGCCGGCAAGGTGGTGGAGGAGGCGCCGGTCGACGAACTGTTCGGCAATCCCGGCCATCCCTACACCCAGGGCCTGATCCGCTCGATACCGCGCATCGATCTCGACGCCGCGCACAAGACGCGGCTGGAGGCGATCGGCGGCTCGGTGCCGATCCTGATCAACCCGCCGCCCGGCTGCCGCTTTGCCGCCCGCTGCAAATACGCCATGAGCATCTGCACCGAAAAGGAGCCGCGGCTGCGCGAGATCGCGCCCGGCCACCGCATGGCCTGCCACCTCGGAGACGCGTCATGAGCGAACCGCTGCTGCGCGTTTCCAATCTGAAGAAGCATTTTCCGGTGCTGGGCGGCCTGCTCTCGCGCGAGGTCGGTCAGGTCTATGCGGTCGACGGCGTGTCGTTCTCGGTCAACCGCGGCGAGACGCTCGGCCTCGTCGGCGAATCCGGCTGCGGCAAGTCGACCACTGGCCGCTGCGTGCTGCGCCTGATCGAGCCGACCTCGGGCGAGGTCGTGTTCGACGGCCGGAGCGTCACCGGCCTCGGCGGCGGCGACCTGCGCGCCATGCGGCGCAACATGCAGCTGGTGTTCCAGGACCCGTTCGCCTCGCTCAATCCGCGCATGACCGTCGGCGCGATCCTCGGCGAGCCCTTCATCATCCATAACCTCGTGAGCTCGGCCAGCGAGCGCGAGGACCGCGTCGCGAGCCTCCTGGTCAAGGTCGGGCTGAAGGCCGAGCACATGCGCCGCTACCCGCACGAATTCTCCGGCGGCCAGCGCCAGCGCATCGCCATCGCCCGCGCGCTGACGCTGGAGCCGAAGCTGATCGTGTGCGACGAGCCGGTCTCCGCGCTCGACGTCTCGATCCAGGCCCAGGTCATCAACCTGCTCGAGGATCTGCAGGCCGAGCTGAACCTCACCTATCTGTTCGTCGCCCACGATCTCTCGGTCGTGGAGCACATCTCCGACCGAGTCGCGGTGATGTATCTCGGCCGCATCGTCGAGCTCGCCAAGGCCAGCGATCTCTACCGCAACCCGCAGCACCCCTACACCAAGGCACTGCTCTCGGCGGTGCCGGTGCCGGATCCCAAGGCGAAGCGCGACCGCATCCGCCTGAAGGGCGACGTGCCGAGCCCGATGAATCCGCCCAAGGGCTGCCACTTCCACACGAGATGTCCAATCGCCGAGGAGCGCTGCCGGCAGAGCGCGCCGGAGTTGCTGGAAGGCAGGAACGGGCATTCCGTGGCGTGCCATCTGGCGTAGGTCGCGCGCCAGATGCGATAGCCAGCCGGCGCGGGAGCGCACCGCCTAAAATATCGAAAACAACCCCATGCAAAGTAGCCGGCGGCTGCGGGCGTTCGACACGGCACTTGACATGTCGGGCAAATCAGCGGCATCATTCGATAATTCCGAAATAATGGCGACGATAGTTGAAATCACGTCGTCAGACGTTAACGCCGCTTGGTCTTGGTCCGCGGCTTCGGTCCGGCCTTTGTCTTGATCTTCCGCCGCGGTGCAGGCGCGACGGCGTCCTCCACCTCATTCGCCTCCGTCCGCAGCGTCTCGAGCAGCCAGTCGCGAAACGCGCGCATGCCCGGCGTTACCTCGCGCGACTTCAGCCAGGTGAGCCAATAGGATCCCGCCGGGACCTCGGCCGCGAACGGACGCAGCAGCCGGCCGGAGACCAGCTCATTTTCGAACATCGCGATCGGCACCAGCCCGACGCCGACGCCGCGCGCGGCGGCCTCGGCCATCGCGACCGAACTGTCGAAGATCGGCCCCTGGATTTTCGGACACGGCGCGCCGGCGACCGCAAACCACAGCGGCCATTCCTCGGCGCGGTAGGACCGCAGCAGGAATTCCTGCGCGAGATCGGACGGCTTGCGCAGCCGGTCCGCCGTGTCGGGACAGCACACCGGCGACAACGGCGCGGACAACAGATGGATCGCCTCGGTGCCGTGCCACGAACCGTCGCCGAAGCGCAGCGCGAGATCGAGCCCGTCGCCCGCGATGTCGACGCGGTTGTTGTTGGTGAGCAGGCGCAAATCGATATAGGGATGCGCGCGCTTGAAGCGGTCGACCCTTTGCAACAGCCACCCGGTCGCGAACGTCGTGACGCAGCCGACGGTCACGACCTCGCGCGTGCCCTTGGCCTCGATGCGGTCGATCGCGGCGCCGATCCGGTCGAGCGCGTCTGACAGCACCGGCAGCAGCGCCAGCCCCTCGTCGGTGAGCACCAGCCCGCGCGGCAGCCGGCGGAACAGGCTCGTGCCCAGGAGATCCTCGAGCTGCTTGACCTGATGGCTGATCGCGGTCTGCGTCACCCGCAGCTCCAGCCCGGCGCGGGTGAAGCTGAGCAGCCGCGCGGAGGCCTCGAAGGCGCGCAGCGCGTTCAGCGGGAGATGCCGGCGCACGGCGTCATGACCAAGTTTTCCTCATGTCTCGCTGTATAAATGATTGTTTGTGCGCCGTCACGCCGCCCGGCAGGTTCGCGCCGCCAACGGGAGATTCGACATGCTGACGAGACGGACATTTGGATTGCGCGCGCTGGGCCTTGCGGTGTCCTGCACCCTGCCGCGGCAAGGCGCGGCGGCGGGACCAAGCGAGCCGGCGCAGCGGCTGCAGCAGGAGTTTGCGCGCATCGAGCTGGCAACCAGCGGCCGGCTCGGCGTCGCCGCGCTCGACATGGAGACGGGATTGCGCGCGAGCCGGCGCGGCGACGAGCGGTTCCCGATGTGCAGCACCTTCAAGGCGTTGGCCTCGGCTGCGGTGCTGCACCGGGTCGACCGCGGCGAATCCAGCCTCGATCAGCGCGTGCAAATCGAGGCCAAGGATATCTTGGCCTACGCGCCGGTCACCAAGGCGCACGTCGGATCGGCCATGACTCTGTCCGAACTCTGCGCGGCCGCCATCACGCTCAGCGACAACACCGCCGCCAACCTGCTGCTGCGCGAGATCGGCGGGCCCGCCGGCTTTACCAGCTTCTTCCGCACCATCGGCGACAATGTCAGCCGGCTCGACCGCTGGGAGGTGGAGCTGAACGAAGCCGTGCCCGGCGACCAGCGCGACACCACGAGTCCTGTCGCGATGCTGAAGGATTTGCAGCGCGTCGTGCTCGGCGACGTTCTGCAGACCGTCTCGCGCCAGAAGCTGGTGGACTGGATGGTCGCCAACAAAACCGGCGACGCAAGGCTGCGTGCCGGCGTGCCCCGCGACTGGCGGGTTGCCGACAAGACTGGCACCGGCGAGCGCGGCACCTACAACGACATCGGCGTGTTCTGGCCGCCCGGCCGCAAGCCGATCGTGGTGACGGTTTACCTGACCGGGGCAAGTGCCCCCGTCGAGAAGTGCAACGAGGTGATCGCCAATGTCGCGCGCGCCGTCGCCAATGCGAGCACCGGGCAGACCGGCTAAACCGGCGACGCCGCGATCAGCGGCGCCGACAACATCAGGCCGGCCAGCGACCAAGCAAGTCGCTCGCCGCCTCGAACAACGCTGCAACGCGCAACAGTTCGGCATCGGCCCGGAAGCGGCCGACCAGGTGCAGTCCGATCGGCAGGCCGTCGCGGCCGAAACCTGCGGGGATGCTGACGGCGGGATGACCTGTCATGTTGAACAGCATGGTCCAGGGAAACCAGTGCGGCCGCACGCTGTCGAAACTCCGGCCGTCGATCTCGATCGTGCCGAACAGATCCTGGTCGATCGGCAGCGCCGACCGGGTCAAGGTCGGCATCACCAGGAGATCGCCGCGCGCGAACAACGACTGCACCCGGCGGAACAGCGCGGTGCGCTCGAACATCGCCCGCTGGTAGTCGACACCGCTGACCTGCGCCGCCAGCGCGAGCTGCCTCAGGAAGGTTGCGCTGAGATCATCCGGATGATCGGCCGCGAGCTTCTCGAAGCGGGTGCGCCAGACGGTGTGATTGATCGCACGCCAGATCGGCTCGATGTCAAAGCCGTCGCCGGAAAACTCTTCGAGCTCGGCGCCGAGGCTCGCCAGACGGTCGAGGCTTGCCTTGAACGCCGCAGCCACATCGGACGTGACCGGACGCCCCGGCGGCGACAGGCAGAACAGCACCCGCCGGCCCTTGAGGTCGCCGCGCGGGGCGGCAAGCCCGAGATAGTCAGGCACCGGCACCCCGATCGACCAGGGGTCCGACGGATCTTCTCCCGCCATCGCCTGCATCATCAGCGCCGTATCGGCAACGGTGCGCGTGGTCGGCGTGACATAGGTCTGGTTGCCGAAAGCGTCCTGCACCTGGCTATGCGGGATCACCCCGTTGCTCTGCTTGATTCCGACCACACCGTTGCAGGCGGCGGGAATCCGGGTGGAGCCGCCGCCATCGGTCGCAACCGCCAGCGGCGCGATGCCGCTCGCGACGGCCGCCGCCGCGCCGCCGCTGGAGCCGCCACTGGACCGCTCGGCACTCCATGCATTGCGGGTTCGCCCGAACAGCGGCGAGTCGGTCAGGCACTTGCTGCCGAACTCCGGCGTCGTGGTCTTGCCGATCAGTATGCCGCCCTGGGCACGGAGGCGGGCCACCGCGACGGCGTCATTGTCGGGCACGTTGTCCCGGTACGGCACCGCGCCGAAGGTCGTCCGGACGTCTTTGGTGTTGACGATGTCCTTCACGGTGAAAGGGATGCCGTGGAGCAGACCTAGCGGCTCGCCGGCCGTGATTTGCCGCTCGGCGGCTTTGGCCTGCGCCATCGCCTCATCACCGCACAGCGTGATGAAGCAGTTCAATTCGGGTTGCAGCCGCTCGGCACGGGCGAGCACCGCGCGCGTAACCTCGACAGGCGAAACCTCCTTGCGAGCGATGCGCCCACGAAGCTCAACGGCAGACAGCAGACATAGATCGTCGCTCATTAGGGCAAGGACTCGCGTCAGACATGGTCGACGCCAGCATCGTGCCGCGCGGCATGCGGCAAGTCCATCGGCCCGGACGCATGGCGCTACGCCGTGGAGCCGCGAGGGGTGCATGGCCTGTCGGTGCCGACGGTCAGTTCCCGGCCGCGCGGCTTGGCAGCGACGGAGGATCATGCGACGCTCGAACCGAATGGCGCTGCTGTCAGCATGACGGAGGACCACGCCTTGTATCGCCGCATCGCCCTCGCCTCGCTGATCGTTGCCGGCAGCGTGCACGGCAGCCTCGCGGCGCCCGATCCGGCGCGGTGCCGCGAGCTGATCCGCAAATACGAAACCGACAAGGCCCAGCTCAGCGCGATCGAGATCTCGCTGTCGCTGTTTGCGGCCGCCAATGCCGATTGCATCAACCTTGCCGCCGAACTGCTCGATCACGGCGCCTCGGTCGACGCGCGGGACCGGCTGGGCGCAAGGCCGCTGAGCCATGCCGCCCGCTCCGGCCATCTTGCCATGGTCGACCTGCTGCTGGCACGCGGCGCGCCGCTCGATGCGCGCAACCTCGCGGGATCGACCGCGCTGTATTTTGCCGCCGAGCGCGGCCATGTCGCGATCGTGCAGCGCCTGATCGACCGCGGCGCCGACGTCAATCTCACCGGACGCAGCGGCGCCTCCCCGGTCGCGGCCGCCGCCTATGCCGGCAGGGACATGGTGGTGCGCATGCTGCTGGCGCACGGCGCCGACGGCCGCAAGGCAGACGACACCGGCAAGCCGCCGGTCGTCTACGCCGCGGCGGGCGGCCAGCTCGGCATCGTCAAGCAGCTGCTCGCGCACGAGATCGACATCAACGCGCGCTACGCCAACGATCTGACGCTCCTGATGTGGGCCGCCGGCCCTGACGAGACCGTGCCGGAGGCGCAGGCACTAGAGGTCGTCTCGTACCTGCTGGAAGGCGGTGCCAAGGTCGACGACCGCGATGCGCGCGGCCGCACCGCGCTGATGATCGCCGCCGAAGGCAATCATCCGGCGATTGCCAGGACACTGCTGGCGCACGGCGCCGACCCTGCGCTGGCCGACAAGGCCGGCAAGCACGCCGCCGATCTCACCATCCTGTCGGCGCTGCGCGAAGAGCTGACGCCGCGCTGAGGCGACTTGCTCGGACGTCATGGCCGGGCTTGTCCCGGCCATCCACGTCTTCTTTTGCCTGGATATCAAGACGTGGATGCCCGGGACAAGCCCGGGCATGACGAGTGTCCGCAGCTATAGCCCCGCCAGATAGTCCACCAGTGCGGCAAGGTCGTCGGGCGACGTTGCCAGCATCAGGTCGGACATGCCGGGATTGTTGCCCCGCGCGCGGGTGCGGAAATCGGCGATGGTCTTGGCGAGGTAATCCCGTCCCATGCCGGCAAGCCGCGGCACCGTGCCGTCGCCCTGGAAGCGATCGAGATGGCAGGCTGGGCAGCCGACCGAGCGGCTGGCGCTGACCGCCTTCTCCGCCACGTTTTTGGGCGCGCGCGGCTGGCCGAGGTCAGGCCACGGCTTCTGCGAAAAATATTCCGCAATCGCCAGCATGTCGTCGCGCTCGAACTGCGCCGCGATCGGCTGCATGATCTCGCTCTTGCGATCGCCGCGCTTGAAATCGCGCAGCTGGATGTAGAGATAGCCGGCCTGCTGGCCCCAGATCGTCGGAATGGTCTTGTCGACCGGCTTGCCGTTCTCGCCGTGGCAGCCGGCGCAGACCTGTACTTTTTCCTCAATCGTCTCTGCGCGCGCCTGCGCCGCAATCAGCAACAACGCGGCGCCGCAAATCATCAATCTACTGAACATCTGCTCATCCGTAGAAAACAGAAGCGGGACCGAACCGGTCCCGCCTCGCCGTCAATGTTTGCACGCGTGATGATGCATCAGGCCCGGGCTCAGTCGAGCGTGAAGGCGATGATGTTGTTGCCACGCTTGTAGTCGAGCTGGGTGTTACCCCCCGCGCCGACCACGATATATTGCTTGCCGCCGACCATGTAGCTCGACGGCGGCGCGTTGACGCCGGCGCCGGCCCGGAAGCTCCACAGCTCCTTGCCGTTCGACGAATTGTAGGCCGCGAACTTGCCGTTGCCTTCGCCGGTGAAGACCAGGCCACCGGCGGTGGCGAGGATGCCGCCGATCATCGGCTCGGGCGTGTTGACCTGCCATTTGATCTTGCCGTTGTTGTAGTTCACCGCGGTGATGTTGCCCGCCTGCTTCTCGCCCGGGATCACCTTGAAGGCACCGCCCAGCCACAGCTTGCCGTTCGGATAGGCCGAGCTCTCGACGTGGTAGGTCATCGGCTGGTGCAGGTTGATGGCGTAGGCCAACTCCTGTCCCGGATCGGTCGCGATCGGCGACCATTCGACGCCGCCATTGGCGCCGGGCAGCATGCGCGCGCCTTCCTTGGTCGGCAGCACCCACATGTTCTCCTGTGGCACCATCGCCTCGGAGAAGCGGATCAGGCTGCAGTCCTTGCGATCGTGCACATAGATGTGCCCGGTCTTGCCGGCATGGATGACGCCGGGAATCGTCTTGCCGCTCTTGTCCTTGACGTTGACCAGCACCGTCGGGCTGACCGCGTCGAGGTCCCAGACGTCATGGGCGATGTACTGGAAGTGGCAGACATACTTGCCGGTGTCGAGATCGAGCGAGACCAGCGAGTTGGTGTAGAGGTTGTCACCGGGCCGGTTCGAGCCGTCGAGGTCGGGCGATGGGTTGCCGACGACGAAGTAGATCCGGTTGGTCGCGAGATCGACCGACGGGTTCTGCCACACACCGCCACCGAGCTTGGCATAGGGATCGCCGATCTTGGCGAGCATGTCCTTCTCGGCCTGGATATTGCGATGCATGTCGCGGCCCGTGGCATCCTTGGTCGCCCAGACACCGACGGAGTTCTCCGGAATGGTGTGGAAATTCCAGAGTTGCTTGCCGGTCTTGGCGTCATAGGCGCGCACGAAGCCGCGGATGCCGTATTCGCCGCCATTGGTTCCGATCAGTACCTTGTCCTTCACCACAGTCGGCGCCATCGTCTCGCTGTAGCCGAGCTCGGGATCGGCGATGTTGGTGGTCCAGATCACCTCGCCGGTCTTGGCATTCAGCGCCATCAGCTTGGAATCGAGCGTCGCCAGATAGACCCGGTCGCCGAGCACCTGGACGCCGCGATTGTTGGGACCGCAGCAATAAACCGTGATCGGGCCCATCTTGTGGGCGTAGTGCCAGAGCTGCTGGCCGGTCTTGGCGTCGAGCGCATAGACATGGCTGAACGACGTCGTGACGAACATCACGCCATCGACGACGATCGGAGATGTCTCAAGCGATTCCTTGACGTCGGTCTGGAAGATCCATGCGACGTGCAGGTCCTTGACATTGTCCCGGCTGATCTGCTTGCCCGGATAGAATCGCGTCTGGGCATAGTTGCCGTTGGTGAGCAGGAAGTCCCTGCTGTTCTTGTCGGCGGCGTTGAGCTGCTCCTGGGTCACCGGAGAAACATTGGCGTTGCCGAGGACCGACTGCTTCTCCTGCTTGACTTCCTGCGCGATGGCGGCGCCCGACAACAGGCCAACGCCGAGTGCGGCGGCGAATGCCGCAATCCCTCTCACATACATATCTTCCCCCGTTATTTCTTGGTTGCAATATTAGGGATGCGTGTCTGCTACTTCCCTTCGAGGCCCGGTCGCCCTGGCGAGCCCGCAACCCCGTTGCGTGGCTTGGTTGCGCTGCAATAGACGATCAAAAAAGGACGAAGACAGGTATCGATGGATGGGTTCCATGTTAGCGCGGTCTTTCACAAAGACAACCGATGCGCTCAATGCGAAGCCGAAGCAGCATGACTTCGTGCGATCGAAATGCAGCGATCGCGGGTTGGCATCAAATCCAAGCGATATCGGGTGCTTCGGACGCCTTCACGCATCACCGGGCGGATTTGCCTTCGCAGGCGCAGCACGCAAAATGAGACTAAGCGTCAAGCGACGGCATCGCGCAAGACACCGCGCCGGCTAAGGCCGTGCATGCCCTACCAATAGTCGGCCGGCAACTCCCGGCTGCGCGGCGGATCGGCGCCGGGCCGCGTGCAGGTGAAGGCGGCGCATTTGCAGGCAAAGGACAACGCACGGGTCAGCTCGGCTGCGGAGACGTCGCGCAACTGCGGCTGCGCGATCCGGTCCAACCGATGCAACGCGGCGAGCAGCGCCGCCTGAAAGCTGTCGCCGGCGCCGATCGTATCGACGACGTTGACCACCGGCGCTTCGGCCGCGATCGGTCCGGCCTTGCGATGCCAGGCACAGGCACCATCATTGCCGCGCGTGATGACGACGAGCGACGCGCCGCCCGACAGCAGGGCCTCGGCCCTTGCAGCATGGGCCTCGTCACCGAACAGATAGGCGAAGTCGACGTCGGACATCTTCACGATGTCGGCCTTGCCGCAGAACGCCAGCATGCGCGCGCGATAGGCGTCCTTGTCCTTGACGAGGTTCGGCCGGCAGTTCGGATCGAGCGAGATCGTCACGTTCGGCCGCGCATCCTCGATCAAGGCCAGCGTCTCCGCCGCACCCTTGTCATGGACCAGCGTGGTCGAGCCGGTGTGCACGCAGGTGACCTCGTCAAGCGCTACGGCATCGCGCCGATAGGTCCAGTTCCGCGATGCGGTGTCGGCGTCGTAGAAGGCGTATTGCGTCTCGGTGCCGGTGACGCGCGCAAAGGCCAGCGTGGCCTGGCGATTGCTGCGGGTGGCGCGACGAAGATCGACGCCGGACGCCGCGGCATGATCGGCGATCATCCTGCCGAAGGTGTCGGTCGAGATGCCGCCGACAAAGCCGGTGGGAACATCGAGCCGGGCGCTGCCGATCGCGATGTTGAGGCAGGAGCCGCCGACGGCGGGCGTCAAGGCCTCACGTCCATCCGCCGTCTTCGACGGCAGGAAATCGATCAGCGCATCTCCGCAACTCAGCAGCATGGGGCAAACCTTACGTCGGCGCTTCGCCGGGCGCCCGCCTCATCGCCTCGCGGCTGTCGCGGTCGAGCTCCCGCAGCAGCTTGTGCACGCCGCGCTTCTTGCGGTGGAACCCGGCGAGCTCCGGCCTGGTCGGCTCGCTCAACCGCCCAAGCGCCGACATGCCGGCCATCGCCGCATTGATCGAGTTGTGCGCGCCGCTGGCGACCGCGCCCAGCATCGCGGCGCCGAGCAAGACGGGTTCTTGGGTCTGCGGCAGCGCCACCGTGTAGCCGGTCGTGTCGGCCATGATCTGGCGCACCAGGGGGCTGCGGCTCGCGCCGCCGCCGATCACGATGGTCTTGCCGTTGACGCCATGCGCCTGCAAGGCGTCGATGACGTCGGCAAGGCCATAGGCCAGCCCGCACAGGCCGGCGATGAACAGCCGCTCCAGCGCCGACACGTCGGTGTCGAGATCGAGCCCCGCGATCACCGCGCGCGAGCCGGGATCGGCATAGGGCGAACGGTTGCCGAGGAACTCAGGCAGAACGTGAACGTTGCGCGCGAGCAACGCCGCAGCACAGGCATTGCCGCTGCGCGCCAGGATGCGCTTCTCGAGATATTCGATGACGTCGACGCCGTCGGTCTTCGCCGCGAGCGCAACCTCGGCATGCGCCGGATGCGACTTGAGCAGGTGATCGATCGCGGCGCCCGCCGCCGATTGGCCGCCCTCGTTCAGCCAGAAGCCCGGCACCATGCCTTCGAAATACGGGCCCCAGACGCCGGGCACGAAGCAGGGATCGACCGTCGTCGCCATGATGCAGGCCGACGTTCCCATGATGTAGGCGAGCCGTTGGCAGACATCGACCTCGGCGCCGGAGCCATCGCGGCCGCCGATCGCGCCGACGCCGCCGGCATGGGCATCGATCAGGGAGGCACCGACCGCGGTTCCCGGCAGCAGGCCGAGATCGCGCGCGGCATCCTCGGACAGCCCGCGACCGAGCGGCGAGCCGGGCGGCACGATCTCGCTGCCGATCCGCCCAAAACGGTCGGCCGCGAGCGCCTCGAGCCCGACCCGCTTGAAAAAGGATTCGCTCCAGCCGCCCTCGCCCGCGACATAGGTCCATTTGCAGGTGACCGTGCAGGTCGAGCGCGCCAGCGAGCCGGACGCGCGGAACGACAGATAGTCGGCAAGATCGAAGAAATGCCCGGCGGCCTCGAAGGTCGCGGGCAGATGCCGCTTCAGCCAGAGGATTTTCGGGATCTCCATCTCCGGCGAGATGGCGCCGCCGACATAGCGCAGCACCTTGTCGCCGGTCGCATTGACGAATTCGGTTTCGTCCATCGCGCGGTGGTCCATCCAGACCACGACATTGCGTACGGGATCGCCGGACGGGCTGACGGTGAGCGGCCGGCCTTCCCCATCCAGCACAACCAGCGAACAGGTCGCGTCGAAGCCGATGCCTTTGACGTGTTCGGCGGCAACCGCAGCCTCCCGCATCGCGCCGCGCACGGAGGCGACGCAGGCCGCCCAGATGTCGTCGGACGATTGCTCGACGATATCGCCGGGCTCGTGCCAGACCCGGATCGGATGCCGGGCCGACCCGAGCAGCTTCCCCGACTCGTCGAACACGCCCGCCCGGGCGCTGGTGCTTCCGACGTCCACCCCGATACAGGCTTGCCGCATGACCGCTCTATCTTCCGTTGAGCACGATCCCCGGGCGCAAGCCTACCAGCAAGTGTAGCCGCCATCGACCAGAACGATGCTTCCGGTCATCAGGCTCGCCGCCTCGGACGCCAGGAACAGCACCACGGAGGCGATCTCGTCAACCTGCCCCATCCGCGCCATCGGGGTTCCACCGATCCAGGCGTCGTACATTCTGGGGCTGTTCTTCACGAAGGCGTTCAGCGGCGTCTCGATATAGGTCGGCGCCACGGCGTTAACGCGAACCCCGCGCGCGCCCCATTCGGCGGCGAGCGATTTCGTCAGGTGATGCACCGCGGCCTTGGAGGCGTTGTAGAAGCACTGTTCCTGCGGCTTGTTGACGATGAAGCCGGACATCGAGCCGACATTGACGATGGTGCCGGATTTCGCCTTCAGCATGTGATTGCCGAAGGCGCGACAGCACCAGAAGGTGCCGTTCAGGTTGACGTCGATCACGTTGAGCCAGTGCTCGTCGGTCACGGTCTCGGCCGGCGTCTCGCTGCGGGCGATGCCGGCATTGTTGACGAGAATGTCGACCTTGCCGTACTTGCGCACCAGCTCGTCGGCGACCGCAGAGACGCGGCCGGAATCCGTGACGTCCATCAGGGCGATATCGGCGTCAAAGCCCTTGGCCTTCAGCGCGGCTAACGCGTCATTGGCGACCTTGACGTCACGGTCGCCGATGATGACCTTGGCGCCCGCCTCGGCGAGCGCTTCGGCGCAGGCGAGCCCGATGCCCTGACCCGCGCCGGTGATGATGGCAGTCTTGCCGCCGAGCCTGAATTTTTCGAGATACATTTTCTTCTTCCTTAGCTTCTTTTTGAGCATGATCTGTTCGGAAAACCGCTTCAGACTTTGCGCTAACGCGGCCCTCCGGGTCCGGATCATGCTCTACGCGTGAATCGATTTTCCGCTGTCGTCGAAACGGTGGATGCGCGCCGGATCCGGGATCAGCGACACCCGGTCGCCGGGATGCAGATCGAGCTCGCCGATATAACGCGCGGTCAGCATTCCCAGCGGTCCGGCGTCGACATAGAGGAAGGTGTCGCTGCCGAGATGCTCGGCGACCGAGACGGTGCCGTGCCAGCCGCCCTGCCCGTCGCGCTCGACCCTCAAATGCTCGGGTCGCACCCCGATGGTCGCGGCGCCCTGCTGCTTGGCGATCTCACCGGTGACGAAATTCATCTTCGGCGAGCCGATGAAGCCGGCGACGAACAGGTTGGCAGGCTTCTCATAGAGCTCGAGCGGCGAACCGTATTGCTCGATCTTGCCGCCGTTCAGCACCACGATCTTGTCGGCCATGGTCATGGCCTCGACCTGGTCGTGGGTGACGTAGATCGCCGTGGTGCCGAGCTGCTTCTGCAACCGCGTCACCTCGAGCCGCATCTGCACGCGCAGCGCGGCATCGAGATTGGACAGCGGCTCGTCGAACAGGAACGCCTTCGGCTCGCGCACGATGGCGCGCCCGATCGCGACGCGCTGGCGCTGGCCGCCGGAGAGCTCGCGCGGCTTGCGGTCGAGATAGGGCGTCAGGTTGAGCGTCGCCGCGGCCGCCTCGACCTTGCGGTTGATCTCGCCCCTGGCGATGCCGGCCATCTTCAGGCCGAACGCGATGTTGCCGCGCACGCTCATATGCGGATAGAGCGCGTAGGACTGGAACACCATCGACAGCCCGCGCTTGGCCGGCGGCACGTCGACCACGTTGCGCCCGTCGATCAGGATGGCGCCGCCGGTGACATCCTCGAGCCCCGCGATCAGCCGCAGCAGCGTGGTCTTGCCGCAGCCGGACGGACCGACGAAGACGACAAAGGAGCCGTCGGCGATGTCGAGATCGGCGCCCTTGATGATGTGGACCGGCCCGAACGATTTTTGCACACCCTGCAGCGTAATCTGACCCATGGCAAAAGCCTTTCTGCTACTTGACCGCGCCGAAGGTCAGTCCGCGGACGAGCTGCCGCTGACTGAACCAGCCGAGCACGAGAATGGGCGCGATCGCGAGCGTCGACGCCGCCGACAATTTCGCCCAGAACAATCCTTCCGGGCTGGAATAGGACGCGATGAAGACGGTGAGCGGCGCCGCCTCGAGCGTCGACAGATTGAGGGTCCAGAACGCCTCGTTCCACGCCAGGATCAGATTGAGCAGCAACGTCGAGGCGAGCCCCGGCACCGCCATCGGCGTCAGCACGTAGATCAGCTCGCGCCCGATCGTGGCGCCGTCCATCCGCGCCGCCTCGAGGATGTCCTTGGGGATCTCCTTGAAATAGGTGAACAGCATCCAGATCACGATCGGCAGATTGCCGAGGCACAGGATGAAGATCAGACCAGAGCGGGTGTCGAGCAGGCCGAAGGTGCGGTAAATCAGATAGATCGGCACCAGCACGCCGACCGGCGGCATCATCTTGGTGGACAGCATCCAGAGCAGCACGTCCTTGGTCCGCTTGGTCGGCGAGAACGCCATCGACCACGCCGCCGGGATCGCGATCAGCATCGCGATCAAGGTCGAGCCGCCGGCGATGATGATCGAGTTGAGCGCGTGATGGAAATAGTCGCTGCGCTCCTGCACCGTGGCGTAGTTCTCGGTGGTCCAGTGGAAGAACAGGAACGAGGGCGGGATCGCGAACGCCTCGAGCTCGGTCTTGAAGCTCGCCAGCACCATCCAGAGGATCGGGAAGAAGATCAGGAAGCCGACCAGCCAGGCCGCCACCGTCGAGATCGCCTTGCGCCGTGTCGTGACCATCCGCGCCATGACGTTACGCCTCCAGATTCCGGCCGACGATACGAACGAGGAAGAAGGCGACGATGTTGGCGAGCACCACCGCGACCAGGCCGCCCGCCGAGGCGCTGCCGACGTCGTACTGGATCAGCGCCTGCGAATAGATCAGGAAGGCGATGTTGGTGGTCTGCAGGCCGGGGCCGCCGCCGGTGGTGACGAAGATCTCCGCGAACACCGTGAGCAGGAAGATGGTTTCGATCAGGATCACCACGGTGATCGGGCGCGCCAAATGCGGCAGCGTGATGTAGATGAAGGTCGAGATCGCGCTCGCGCCGTCCATCTCGGCGGCCTCCTTCTGCTCCTCGTCGAGCGATTGCAGCGCGGTCAGCAGGATCAGGGTCGCGAACGGCAGCCATTGCCAGGAGATGATCAGGATCACCGAGAACAACGGCGCGTCGTTGAACCAGTCGATCGCCGGCAGCCCGAACAGACGCGCGATCCAGGCGAACAGGCCCGACACCGGATGCATCAACAGGTTCTTCCAGACCAGCGCGCTCACCGTCGGCATCACGAAGAACGGCGCGATCACCATCAGCCGGACGATCGAGAGCCCGACCACCTGCTGGTCGAGCAGCAGCGCCAGCGGCACGCCGAGGATGATCGTGATCGCGAGCACCGAGCCGACCAGCACCAGGGTGTTCTGCAACGAGGCGAGGAATGCAGGATCGGTCAGGAAGTAGCGGAAATTCTCCAGCCCGACGAACGATTCAGAGCCGGGATCGAGCAGATTGTAATGCAGGGTCGCGAAATAGATCGTAAGCGCCAGCGGCACGATCATCCAGACGAACAGCAGCGCCACCGCGGGCGTGAGCAGCGTGCGTGCAAGCAGTTGGGTCTGCTGGGTCGCCATCCCCGCCTCCTTCTCAAGGAAAGGAGCGACCATCCCGCTGCGGGACAGGATGGTCGCAAGTGGCCCAGCTCGGGAGGTCTAAGCTGGTCGGGCGGCCAAGGCGGCTGTCGCGCCTTAGCTATCGAGTCGCCGCTTTGTTTTGAGCATGATCTTTTCGGAAAACCGCTTCACACTTTTCCGGATCATGCTCATTTGATGTAGCCCGCGCGCTTCATTTCGCGCTCGGTCACGGACTGCGCAGCGGTGAGCGCCGCATCGACGGTGGTCGAGCCTGAGAGCGCCGCGGAGAACTGCTGGCCCACCTGGGTGCCGATACCCTGGAATTCAGGGATCGCCGCGTACTGCACGCCGACGTAAGGCACCGGCTTCACCGTCGGCTTGTTCGGATCGGCGGCATCGATCGAGGCCAAGGTCAGCTTGGCGAAGGGCGCGACCTTCAGATAGTCGGGGTTCTTGTACAGCGAGGTGCGCGTGCCCGGCGGCACGTTGGCCCAACCTTCCTTCGACGCGACGAGCTTGGTGTAGTCCTTGCTGGTCGCCCAGGCGATGAACTTCTCGGCCGCGTCGACCTTCTTCGAGCCAGCGGGGACCGCGAGACTCCACGCCCACAGCCAGTTGGCGTTCTTGCCGAGCCCGGTGTTCGGCGCCAGCGCAAAGCCGACCTTGCCGGCGACCGTGGATTCCTTCGGATTGCTCACGAACGACGCCGCCACCGTGGCATCGATCCACATCGCGCATTTGCCGGCGTTGAACAGCGCGAGGTTCTCGTTGAAGCCGTTGGAAGAGGCGCCGGGAGGGCCGGCCTGCTTCATCAGGTCGACATAGGTCGTCAGCGTCTTCTTCCATTCCGGCGAATTGAATTGCGGCTCCCACTTCTCGTCGAACCAGCGCGCACCAAAGGAATTCGCCATCGCGGTCAGGAACGCCATGTTCTCGCCCCAGCCGGCCTTGCCGCGCAGGCAGATGCCATAGACGCCGGCGGACTTGTCGGTCAGCTTCTTGGCGGCGTCGACCACGAAGTCCCAGGTCGGGCTCTCCGGCATCTTCAGGCCGGCCTTGTCGAACAGGTCGGTGCGATACATCACCATCGAGCTTTCGCCGTAGAACGGCGCGGCATAGAGCTTGCCGTCGACCGAGACCGCATCCTTGATCTTGGGCAGGAGGTCGCCGACGTCGTAATCGGCACCGAGCTTGTCGAGCGGCACCAGCCAGTTCTTCTTGGCCCAGATCGGCACCTCATAGGTGCCGATGGTGAGCACGTCGAACTGGCCGCCCTTGGTGGCGATGTCGGTGGTCACGCGCTGGCGCAGCACGTTCTCCTCGAGCGTCACCCATTTGACGGTGATGTCGGGATTCTTCGCGGTGAATTCGCTGGTGAGCCCCTGCATGCGGATCATGTCGCCATTGTTGACGGTCGCCACCGTCAGCGTGGTCTGGGCGATCGAGGGGGCAGAGATCAAAACAGCAGCCGCGCCCGCAACGGCGCAAAGGACGTTTTTCAAGGTGACCTCCCTTATGTCACGTTGAGCATATGCCCACGTGTTGAGCGTATGTTCAACCTGTCGCCAAATTTTGTCAAGCGCGCGGGAGCGCCGTCCCGCGCGCTTGCGGGTTCCACTGCACGCTGGAATGGAGGTGTTTGCGGAGATGAAGAAGGGCGCTGAGACCCAGAAGGCAACTTGATTTGCGGCCACAGCGGGACTGCGCTCCCTCGCCCCGTTCTTACGGGGAAAGGGTTGGGGTGAGGGGCTCTTTCCACGCATACGAAGCGGACGAATGCGCGGAGACTCCCCCTCACCCGGATCGCATCTCCGATGCGATCCGACCTCTCCCCGCAAGCGGGCGAGGTGAAGTACGACTCGCGACGTCTACCGATCCAGCACCGCGCGCGCGGTGGCCTCATCGGTGATGAGGCCGTTGACCACCCGGCCCGCCAATGCGGCCTTGATCGACGGCACCTTGGCGGCGCCGACGGCTGCCGCGATCGTGGTCGCTTCCGCGGGGATCTGCGGCGGGATGCTGGTCAGCCGCTTGTTGGTGCCGCCCTTGATCAGGCGGCCCTTGGCGTCATAGGCCCAGCCCGTCACCTCGCCGACCGCGCCGAGCCGCATCATCTCGAGCAGCTCCTCGCGGGTGACGAAGCCGTCGACATGGACCTGGGCCTTCTGGTCCATCTGGCCGATGCCGATCAGCCGCAGATCGGCCTTGGCGGCGACCGCCCTCACCCGCGCGATCGGGTCGATGCGAACCATGCGGTTGCGCTCGTCCTCGCTCGACATCAGGAACGGCAGCGGCATCGGGTAATGGCGCGCACCGGTGCGGTCGGCGAGCCGTCCCACCGTGTCGTAGAAGCTCGCCGAGCCGTCGGCGGAGATGTTGCCGACCAGCGAGACGATCTGGTGATCGGGCCGCTCGATCGGCGAGACCCGCTCGACCGCGGCGCGCACCGCGCGGCCGGTGCCGAGCGCCACGATCACGGGCGTCTCCGAGCGCAGCGTCGTCTCCAGCAGATTGGCGCTGCGCTCAGCGATTCCCGCATTCGACAGCGGCGCCGCCGGATCGGTCGGCACGACGTCGCAATGCACCAGATCAAACCGCGCCTTCAGCCGGGAGGCCAGCTCCATGCAGGCCGCGATGGGATGTTCGAGGCGAAACGTGATCAGCCGCTCCGCCAGGCACAGCGACACCAGGCGCTGCGCCGAGGCGCGCGACACCTGCAGCATTTTCGCAATCTCATCCTGGGTGTGGCCCGCTATGAAATACAGCCAGCCGGCGCGCGCCGCATCGTCGAGGCGAGACTTTTCGTTGTCGGGCGCAGCCATCGTCTTGCGTCAGCCTTCCATCCAGAAATCCGTCATCGCGGCGAAGATTCGATCCGCCCCCGCTTGCCGCAGCAGAGCACTGCCATCCGCCAACCGATAGTGGGCGCCGCCGACAAATCCCCACACTTTCATGCCCGCCGCCTTCGCGGCCATCACGCCGCTGACGCTGTCCTCGATCACGAGCGTGCGGCGCGGCGCGGCGCTCATGGCGCTTGCCGCATGCAGGAACAGATCCGGGGCCGGCTTGCCGCGCTTGACCATCTGCGCGGTGTAGAGCCGCGGCCCGAAGCTGGCAGCGAGGCCGGTCAGCTCCAGCGAGAACCTCACCCGCTCGAGATCGCTCGATGAGGCGACACAATATGGCAGCCGCAATTCCTCAAGCACCGCCGCGATGCCGGCGATCGGCTTCAGCCGGGAGCGGAAGGTCTCACGGACCTGCAGCGCGAGGTCAGGCAGAAACGTCTCGGGCAGCGGCTTTCCCACGCCCCGGCAGTAGTCGACCAGGGCCGCGGTGCTGCGGCCGAGAAAGAGCTCGAGCGCCCGCTCGGTGCTCATCCCGATGCCGGCCCGAACCATCGCCTCGGCAAGACAGCGGCAGCTCAATTCCTCGCTGTCGACGAGCACGCCGTCGCAGTCGAAGATGACGAGATCAGTCTCGGGAAGCCGCGGATCCATCCCGACATGAGATCATATGCTCACGTCATGAGCAATAGATCACAGTTTCCGCGCGGAATGCCGCGCCTCAAATGGTCGCGGTGCACCGCCAGGGATGCTGTGCGACAAGGCGAAATGCCGCATGACACACCTCTGATCGCGACCGTCGTCGCGGGCCTCGGCCTCGCTTTTGTCTTCGGAACCATCGCCCAGCGCTTTCGGGTTCCGCCACTGGTCGGTTATCTGCTCGCGGGCGTGGCCGTCGGTCCCTTCACGCCCGGCTTCGTTGCCGATCAGGCGCTGGCAACCGAGCTGGCGGAGCTCGGTATCATTCTCCTGATGTTCGGCGTCGGCCTGCATTTCTCGCTAAACGATCTGTTGTCGGTGCGGGCGATCGCGGTGCCCGGCGCGATTGCGCAGATTGCGGTCGCCACATTAATGGGCCTCGGCCTCGCGCTATTGATGGGCTGGACCGTCGGCGCGGGTCTGGTGTTCGGCCTCGCGCTGTCGGTCGCAAGTACCGTCGTGCTGTTGCGCGCGCTGCAGGAGCGCCGCCTGATGGACACCGAACGCGGCAAGATCGCGGTCGGCTGGCTGATCGTCGAAGACCTCGCCATGGTGCTGGCGCTGGTGCTGTTCCCGGCGGTGGCGAGCTTGCAGGGCGGCGATGGCGCGGCGCTCACCTCCGACCCGCTCGCCGCCCGTTTCGGTCTCGGGCTCACCGGCGTGCTGGTGCTGACGCTGATCAAGATCGCCGTGTTCATCGCGCTGATGCTGGTGGTCGGACGCCGGCTGATCCCGTGGGTCCTGCACTACATCGCGCATACCGGCTCGCGCGAGCTGTTCCGGCTGACCGTGCTCGCGATCGCGCTCTGCATCGCGTTCGGCGCGACCAAGCTGTTCGGCGTCTCGCTGGCGCTCGGCGCCTTCTTCGCCGGAATGATGCTGCGGGAATCGCCGCTCAGCCAGCGCGCGGCCCAGGAGACCTTGCCGCTGCGCGACGCGTTCGCGGTGCTGTTCTTCGTCTCCGTCGGCATGCTGTTCGACCCGATGAGCGTGGTCCGCGAGCCCTGGCCATTCGTCGCGACGCTGTTCGTCATCGTGGTCGGCAAGTCGATCGCCGCCCTTCTGATCGTCGTGCTGTTCCGTCATCCGATGGCAACCGCCCTGATGATCTCGGCGAGCCTCGCCCAGATCGGCGAATTCTCCTTCATCCTGGCCGAACTCGGCGTTGCGCTCAATCTGCTGCCGAAGGCCGGCCGCGACCTGATCCTGGCGGGCGCGATCTTCTCGATCATGCTCAACCCGCTGGTGTTCGCGGTGGTCGACTGGCTGACGTCGCGGCTCGAGAAGCCGCAGACCTCCTCGCCAACCGCCGCGGCCTCTGAACCAATCCCAGTCACCGAATTGCAGGATCACACCATCCTGGTCGGCTACGGCCGGGTCGGCAGCATCGTCGGCGATGCGCTGCATCAACGCAGCGCGCCGTTCCTCGCGGTCGAGGCGTCCGACGACATGGTTGCCAAGCTCAAGGAGCGCGGCATCGAAGCTCTGATGGGCAACGCCGCGCGCGCCAGCGTGCTGCGCGCGACCAATCCGGCCGGCGCGCGATCGCTGGTCATCGCCATTCCCGAAGCCTTCGAGGCCGGCCAGATCGTCGAGCAGGCGCGCGCCGCGAATACCGATATCCAGATCATCGCCCGTGCACATTCCGACGCCGAGGTCGATCATCTCAAGGCACTTGGCGCCGACATCGTGATCATGGGCGAGCGCGAGATCGCCCGCGGCATGATCGAGGAGCTCGACAGGGCGCGTCCGGCTGCTATGCGAACGGCCGAGCAGGATTCGGCAGCTTGAGATAGACTGCGCCCATCGTACCGATGCGCGCCGCGCGTCACGCGATGAGGGAGATCGAGCGATGGCCTTCAAGAGCCCGCACGTATCGCTGGTGTCGTTCTCGGTCGAGATCGGCGCCGCGGACACGACAAACGTCATGCAGATCGAGACCGACTTGCATCTGAACACCCGTCATCCGAGCTATGACGCGGCCGCCGTGGAGCGGCTGGTGCGTGACGCACAAGCCTATCTCGCCGGCAATGCCGGCCAAGTCACGCGGATCCGGCTGGTCTCCACCCGCGGCGGCCAGACCTGAAGCCTCATTATTTGAGCTCTTTGTTTGAGCGTGATCTCCGCGCAAACGCTTTGCGTCTGTCGCGCGGGAAAACCGGCTTCCACTTTTCCGGATCATGCGCTAGTGTGCTGAATGCGAAGTTCGTGCAACTTCGCGGCAGCCACTTTCACGAACTTCGCATTCATAAAGCACACTAGAATCATAAGTTCGCTAGTGTCCTTATCGAATCCGAAGTTCGCTCCGAAGGTGCGGCAAATGATGCGAACTTCGGATTCGGGACACTAGCCGCCAAGGAATGCCGGCGCCAGATCCTCCTGCACGATGATGTTGGCGGCTTCCGTCGTCAGTTCGCTGCCGACCAGGTCAAGATTCTTGGCGGCCTCGAACAGCATCGACCGGACGTCGTCCGGCGTCAGCACGCCCTTCGCGATCAGCTTGCGCACCAGCGCCTGCAGGATAAGAACGTCGATCTCGCCATGCGCCAGCGGCGTCGGCTTGTCCGTCATGATCGTCTCCCAGGCTGATCCCAAGGTTGAGTCCCAAGGCTGAGGTTCGTCGCAAGTGAGGCGCCTAGCGCGATGGTGACGCCATGTCCTTGTGCAATTGCTCGAACGCGCGGCGCAGGCCGTGCAGCTGATCGACCAGATGAAGGATGACGTCGATGCCCTCGTCATTGACGCCGAAGTCGCCCTTCAGGTCGCGGATCAGATGCGCGCGCGCCACGTCGGTGTCGGAGAAGCTGATCTCGCTGGCGGTCTCGTCCGGCACCAGCCATTGCTGCTTGATCCAGAACTCCAGGGTCTGCACCTCCAGACCCGCATCGATGAGGAACTGCTGCTTGTTCATGATGCACCATCCTCGCGCGGATCGAATGCCTTTCGATCCCAGTTCGACACAAACGCCTCGAGCTCGGGATCGGGTCCCTTGGGCAGGACCACCTTGAGCTTGACGAGCTCGTCGCCATGGCCTCCGCCGACGCGGGGCGCGCCTTTGCCGCGCAACCGCATGGTCGTGCCGGTGTTCGATCCCTTCGGAACCGTCATGGTCACGGCACCGGTCGGCGTCGGAACGCGGACTTTTCCGCCGAGCACCGCCTCGGACAGCGAGATCGGCAGTTCCAGCGTAATGTCGTCACCCTCGCGGGTGAAGCGCGGGTCGGGGCGAACTTCCACCTCGATCAGCGCATCGCCGGGACCGCCCTTGCCGCTGCCGGGCATGCCCTTGCCGCGTAGACGAATGATCTGGCCATCGACGAGCCCCGGCGGGATCGTCACGTCGAGCGTACCGCCGTCGGGAAGCGTCAGCCGCTTGCTCGCACCAGTGATCGATTCCGCGAAGTCGATCGCGAGAGCGTAATGCAGATCGCGGCCGCGCCGGTTGGCGCGCGCCTGCTCGCTGCGCCTGAGCAATTCGGCGAAGGCGTCGTCCTGGTCCATGTAGTCGGCATAGCCGGAGCTGTCGGCATAGGGATGCCCCGCATCCGCGGTGGCGAAATCCCGGTAGTAGCGATGCTGCGGCCGCTCGGCGCCATCGGCATCGATCTCGCCGGCGTCGAAGCGCTTGCGCTTCTCGGCATCAGAGAGCAGATCGTTCGCAGCAGCGACTTCCTTGAATTTGTCTTCGGCCGCCTTGTCGCCCGGATTGAGATCCGGATGCAGCTTCTTCGCCAGCTTGCGATAGGCCTTCTGGATATCGGCCGCAGACGCCGTCGGGGCAACGCCAAGGACCTCGTACGGATTTCTCACAACCTGCTCCGCAACACCGAGAGTTCACCTGCAATCATGAGGGCGCAAAAGCAGGCGATTTGCAAGTGCGCAGGCGCGGCGCCCGGAAGCGGCCGACGCAGCATGCGCTCACGTCACATGACAAGTTAGGATGTATGTCCGGGGTCCAGATAGTTCGGCATGTTCTTTTGCTGCTGCGGCGTCATCTTGGCGGTATCCGCCTTGCCGGGCACGCCCCTCGGACCGAGCAAAGCGCGCTGCATGTCGTCCTCGCTCAAGCGCGGCTTGCCATCGTCGAGCTGTCCATCGCCGCCATGACTCTGTGCCATGACCAACCTCCAGTGATGATCGCTTGCACAGGCGGAACAATACCGCGCTCCGCCGGAACGAGCCAGCGGAGCGCGGACGTGCCCTAGTGTTGCTCCTGCCGCTTCTCCTCCGCGGGATGACCTGCCGCAGGCGCAGCATGCGGAGCGGCGTGCGGCTCCGGCCGTGCCGCCGGCTGGGGATGGGCGGCCTGCGGCTGCGGATGCGGCTCTGGGCGCGCCATCGTCTCCGGGTGCGCTTGCGGCTTTGCTGCTGGCTCCGGTCGCGCTTCGGGCCTCGCTGGCTCGGGCCGCGCGACGGGCTTCGCGGCAGGCTCGGGACGCGGCTCTTCCTTGCGCACCTCTTCGGGCCGCTTCTCCTGCACGGCAGGCCGCGCCGCTTCTGCAGGATGCGGCTCAAGCTTCGGCTCGGCGGCAGGCGCTGCGCGCTTCTCTTCGACCGCGGGCCTGTTCGCTTCGGCGGGCGGATGCGCCGCAACGCCCTTCTCGGGAACCGGAAGCGCGTGGGATCCGGCAGGCGCCGGCGCAGCAGGATGCGGCTCGGCCTTTGTCTCGGGAGCAGGTGCGGCGCGCTTCTCCTCGGCCGCGGGCTTGTTCGCCTCGGCGGGCGGATGCGCCGCCGGAAGCTCCTTTCCCGGGACCGGGAGCGCATGGGAAGCAGCCGGCGCTGTTGCGGGTGCGGGTGCAACTCCCGAGTGCCCCGGCTCCCCGGCCGCCGGCCGTGCGGCGTTGGCCGGCACCGCCTCGCCAGCCGGCCGCGCGCGAACCACGCCCGGTCCCTTCAATTCGCCGGGACGCGCCGTTGCGGCGACTGCGGGCACGCCATTGTTGGTCCGCTTGAACAGGCTCGGATCCTGGCTTGCGGTCTCGACCTGCTTGCGTTGCAACGACGTCGCCGCGAAGTGCTGCTCCTTGGCGACCGCGCGCTCGGCCGGCGTCGGCCGCACCTCGATGCCGCCGCGGCCGCCATTGTAGCTGACGTTGTTGACGGTGGTCTGATTGATCGTGACGTTCTTCTCGTAGACGTTGGTGATCCGCGCACCCTGCAGATTGTTCACGGTGCGATTGTAGAAGAAGTTGCCGTGATCCCAGCGGCCGCCTTCATAGCCCGACCCGCCGTAGCCGAAGCCGTAATTGATGCCGCCATAGAAGCCGACGCGATCACCCCAATAGCCCTGATGGAAGATGAAGCCGCCACCGAACGCGCCCCAGTAGCCGGGCGTCCACAGCAGTCCGACCCGCGGCGGCTGCACCCAGGTGCCCGGCACCCAGTAGTAATCGCCGCGATCCTCGTCCCACGACCAATTGCCCGGCGACCACATATAGCCGGGACCAGGCACCGGCGGCTGATCGTAGGTCGGCAACGGCGGCGGCGCGGTCTCGACGGCAGAGACCGGCGCGCATGCCGCATCCTGCGCGATTGCGGGCACCGCAGTCGCATAGAACAGCGCCGTGGTAATCGCTGCACACGACACGGTCGAAAGGAGACGAGTTGTCATTGGGAGCCTCTTCGATGAGCACGTTCAACGTGAGACGGAACAAAAGTTCCGTGCGTCGGCAATGCACCGACACACTTCATCGCTAGCGCCTTGACCTTACACCAGCCTGAAACGCATCGACGCAAACGGAAACGCGCTCACGCGGCTATTCATGGTCGGTTCAGAGTGCGCCGTGATGCAACGTTGCACGATTCAGTGGAACATCGCGCGTTGCCTCTGCATCATCGATGCGAGCTACGCGAAACGCGACGCGATCGATTCCGATAACGTGTCCCGATCATGACCTGGGCCTTTGTACGATCACAGCGGTCCATGCTCATCCAACACTCGCTTCGCGAGCCCGGCGATCCATCGAACCGTAGTCAGCGCGATGCGTGCACCCGGCTTGCCGGCGCGGCCGTAGCAGTGCCTCCCGATGAGTGCCAGCGACGAACGTCAGCCCTCGCAACGGCTTAACCGCAGCATCCCAGCGAGCGCGCTGCGCGATTGACACTCCCCTGAAAGGACCACACGATGCGAGACGCGGCAGCCTTGGGCCCGCGGTTTTCCGCCGGCGCAATTGCACGGGGCTGTTGCATGATGGATGTCATCGTTCCGCCATCTGTCGCCGACGGAACTGCGTGGCATAATGGATCTCGACGAGCCTGCGTTGCCTTGAGGTGCCACGATGAACATAGAAAAATATACTGATCGCGTTCGCGGCTTCATTCAGTCGGCGCAATCGCTCGCGATGCGTGAGGGGCATCAGCAGTTCTCGACGCTGCACATCCTGAAGGTGCTGCTCGACGACAATGAGGGCCTCGCGGCCGGCCTGATCGACCGCGCCGGCGGCAACTCGCGCGCGATCCTCAAGGCGACCGAGGACGCGCTGGCGAAGGTACCGAAGGTCAGCGGCGCCGGCTCGGGACAGATTTACCTGGCGCCCGAGACCGCGCGCGCCTTCGCCGCGGCGGAACAGGCCGCTGACAAGGCCGGCGACAGCTTTGTCTCGGTCGAACGCCTGCTGCAGGCGCTCGCAGCCGACAAGGACAGCGAGGCCGGCAAGCTGCTCGCCAAGGGCGGCGTCAATCCGCAGAACCTGAATGCGGCCATCAACGCGCTGCGCAAGGGCCGCACCGCCGACAGCGCATCGGCCGAGAACGCCTATGACGCGCTGAAGAAATATGCCCGCGACCTCACCCAGGCCGCGCGCGACGGCAAGCTCGACCCGGTGATCGGCCGCGACGAGGAGATTCGCCGCACCATCCAGGTGCTGTCGCGGCGGACCAAGAACAATCCTGTCCTGATCGGCGAGCCCGGTGTCGGCAAGACCGCGATCGTCGAGGGCCTCGCGCTGCGCATCGTCAACGGCGACGTGCCGGAAAGCCTGCAGGACAAGGCGCTGCTCGCACTCGATCTCGGCGCGCTGATCGCCGGCGCAAAGTATCGCGGCGAGTTCGAGGAACGGCTCAAGGCGGTGCTGCAGGAAGTGACCTCGGCCGAAGGCGGCATCATCCTGTTCATCGACGAGATGCACACGCTGATCGGCGCCGGCAAGGGCGACGGTGCGATGGACGCATCCAACCTCCTGAAGCCCGCGCTCGCCCGCGGCGAGCTGCATTGCATCGGCGCCACCACGCTGGACGAATACCGCAAGCATGTCGAGAAGGATGCAGCGCTGGCGCGGCGCTTCCAGCCGGTGTTCGTCTCCGAGCCGACGGTCGAGGACACCATCTCGATCCTGCGCGGCTTGAAGGACAAATACGAGCAACATCACGGCGTGCGCATCGCGGATTCGGCGCTGGTCGCCGCTGCCACCCTGTCGAACCGCTACATCACCGACCGCTTCCTGCCCGACAAGGCGATCGACCTGATGGACGAGGCGGCCGCCCGGCTGAAGATGCAGGTCGATTCCAAGCCTGAAGAACTCGATTCGCTCGACCGCGAGATCATCCGGCTGAAGATCGAGCAGGAAGCGCTGAAGAAGGAGACCGATCTCGGCTCCAAGACCCGCCTGCAGACGCTCGAGAAGGATCTCACCGACCTGGAAAAGAAATCGGCGGATATGACTTCGAAATGGCGGTCGGAAAAGAGCAAGCTCTCCGATGCGCAGAAGATGAAGGGCGAACTCGAACAGTTGCGTACCGAGCTCGCCAACGCGCAGCGCAAGGGAGAATTCCAGAAGGCGGGCGAGCTCGCCTATGGCCGCATTCCCGAGCTCGAGAAGAAGCTCGCGGCGGTCGAGGCCAGCGAGACCGCGTCCGCGAGCGAAACCGTGACCGCCGACAATATCGCGCAGGTGGTGTCGCGCTGGACCGGCGTGCCGGTCGACAAGATGCTCGAGGGCGAGAAGGACAAGCTGCTGCGCATGGAGGAGATGCTCGGCAAGCGCGTCGTCGGCCAGGCCGAGGCGGTCCGCGCGGTGTCGACCGCGGTGCGCCGCGCCCGCGCCGGCTTGCAAGATCCCAACCGGCCGATCGGCTCGTTCATGTTCCTGGGTCCCACCGGCGTCGGCAAGACCGAGCTTGCGAAGGCACTTGCCGAATATTTGTTCGATGACGAGACCGCGATGATCCGCCTCGACATGTCCGAATACATGGAGAAGCATTCGGTCTCGCGGCTGATCGGCGCGCCTCCAGGTTATGTCGGCTATGACGAGGGCGGTGCCCTGACCGAAGCGGTGCGGCGGCGGCCTTATCAAGTAGTGCTGTTCGACGAGATCGAGAAGGCCCATCCCGACGTCTTCAATGTGCTGCTGCAGGTGCTCGACGACGGCCGCCTGACCGACGGCCAGGGCCGCACCGTCGACTTCCGCAACACGCTGATCATCATGACCTCGAACATCGGCGCCGAATATCTGGTCAACCAGCCGGAAGGCCAGAGCACGAGCGCGGTGCGCGAGCAGGTGATGAACATGGTACGGGCGCACTTCCGGCCCGAATTCCTCAACCGGATCGACGAGATCATCCTGTTTCACCGACTGCAGAAGAGCGACATGGGCCGCATCGTCGAGATCCAGTTCTCGCGGCTGCGCAAGCTGCTCGAGGATCGCAAGATCGAGCTGGAGCTCGATCCGAAGGCGCGCGACTGGCTCGCCGAGAAGGGGTGGGATCCGGCTTACGGCGCCCGCCCGCTGAAGCGGGTGATCCAGCGCAGCGTGCAGGATCCGCTGGCGGAGATGATCCTTTCCGGCGACGTGCGCGACGGCTCAGAGGTGAAGCTCTCGGCCACCAGGGCCGGCCTCACCTTCAACGGCAAGAAGCCGGAGAACGCGGCGGCGGACGAATTCGAACCGGTGTGAGACAGGCCGGATCGCCAGCGACGCGCTGTCATCGCCGCGTCGTCTGCCGGCATCATATGCAAGCCGAACATACAAGCTGACCTGCAACCAGGAGAGCGCCATGACGCAGCACAAGATCAAGGACAACATGGAGGTCATCGGCGCCGATGGTGTGCATGTCGGCACCGTCGATCACGTCGAGGGCAACCGCATCAAGCTCAAGAAGAGCGAGAGCGACGGCTTCCACAAGGGCCATCACCACTTCATCGAGCTCGGCTTCGTGGCGGGTGTCGAAGGCTCCAAGGTTCGGCTCTCGGCCAACGCCGCGATTGCGGTGACCCTCGAGGAAGAGAAGTCCGGCAAGCCCGTCGATTGAGGCAGGCACCTCTGCAAGAGCGTGAGCCATTCGAGCCCTTGTAAAGGCTCCACTGGCATGCTCCTCTGCCCCAGTCTGGACGCCGATCCGGCGTCCAGCGCCTGCCTTTTGTCCTCGTGGAAGTGCCGTTTAGTCAAGGAGACATGCGTGCCATCAGCCGTTCCGCAACCGGTCGCTGCGAAGCTGACGCGCGCGGCCATCTTCCTTGCGGTCACGCTCAAGCCCAATCCGGAATATGACGCGGTGGTGCGGTCGCTGTGCGCCGACCTGGGCGCGCTGCTGCGTGCGGTGGGCTTCCGCGATCTCGAGGGCCGGCTGTCATGCGTCATGGGCATCGGCTCCGACGCATGGGACAGGCTGTTCGGTGCGCCGAAGCCGAAAGGTCTGCATCCGTTCCGCGAGATCAATGGCGTCCACCACGCCGTCGCAACGCCGGGCGACCTGCTGTTTCACATCCGCGCCGTGCCGATGGATCTGTGCTTCGAGCTGGCGACCCAGATCATGACGCGGCTCGGCGATGCGGTTGCGACCTCCGACGAGGTGCACGGCTTCAAATATTTCGACGAACGCGACCTGCTCGGCTTCGTCGACGGCACGGAGAATCCGGAGGACCAGGCAGCCACCGACGCCACCATCATCGGCGACGAGGACGCGGCGTTCGCCGGCGGCAGCTATGTGATCGTGCAAAAATACCTGCACGACCTGAAGAAGTGGAACGAGCTGCCGGTCGAGATGCAGGAAAAGATCATCGGCCGAACCAAACTGTCCGACATCGAGCTCGACGACGCGGTGAAGCCGAGCTACGCGCACAACGCGCTGACCACGATCGTCGAGAATGGCGAGGAGCTCGATATCGTCCGCGACAACATGCCGTTCGGCAATATCAGCAAGGGCGAGTTCGGAACCTATTTCATCGGCTATGCCAAGTCCCCGCACCGGATCGAGCAGATGCTCGAGAACATGTTCGTCGGCAAGCCGCCGGGCAATTACGACCGCCTGCTCGACTTCAGCCGCGCCGTCACCGGCATGCTGTTCTTCGTCCCGTCGGCGACCTTCCTGGAGGACGTCGCGAGCGAAGCGCCGGTAGCTTCGCCCGCCGAGCCGTCGCTGGACGACGCCGGGGCCGACACACCTGCACCAGGAATACCGCCGTCCGACGGCTCGCTCGGGATCGGCTCACTGAAAGGAGAGGCTGGACATGAATAATCTTCATCGGGGACTCGCTCCCATCTCGGACGCGGCATGGGCCCAGATCGAAGAGGAGGCCTCGCGCACGTTGAAGCGCCATCTGGCGGCGCGCCGTGTCGTCGACGTCGACGGTCCGAAGGGAACGGATTTCTCCGCGGTCGGCACCGGTCATCTCAAGAAGATTGCGGCGCCGGGCGACGGGGTCGAGGCGACGCAGCGCGACGTCCGCGCGCTGGTCGAGCTGCGCGTGCCGTTCGAGCTCTCGCGCCAGGCGATCGACGATGTCGAGCGCGGCGCGAATGATTCCGACTGGGATCCGCTCAAGGATGCCGCGCGCAAGATCGCCTTCGCCGAGGATCGCGCGGTGTTCGACGGCTATGCGGCCGCCGGCATTGAGGGCATCCGTCAAGGCACCAGCAACCCGGTGCTGACGTTGCCGGCGAGCGTCAAGAACTATCCCGCCGTGGTCGCGCAGGCGGTCAGCCAGTTACGGCTTGCCGGCGTCAACGGTCCCTATACGCTGCTGCTCGGCACCGAGCCCTATACCGCGATCGGCGGGGCGACCGACGACGGCTATCCGGTGCTGCAGCACATTCAGCGCCTGATCGACGGCAAGATCATCTGGGCGCCCGCGATCGAGGGTGGTGTCCTGCTCACCACCCGCGGCGGCGATTTCCAGCTCTCGATCGGCCAGGACCTTTCGATCGGCTATCTCAGCCACTCGGCGAAATCGGTTCAGCTGTATTTCCAGGAGACCATCACCTTCCTGATGCTGACGAGCGAAGCGTCGGTGGTGCTTGCGCCGGAGGCGAAGAAACCCGCCTAGTCTTGCCGGCGTTGACCTATCCGGGAAGTCTCCGGCCGTTGCCGGAGCTTCCGCCAAACGTGAAACGGAGAGGAGGCGCGCAATGGACTACGATCTCTACATCAATCCGAAGAAGACATCGGTCGGTCTCTACGTCCGCAAGGGCGCGGGTCTTCCCGACCTCGCCGATGCCAAGGACTGGGTGTTCGACGGCACCTCGGCGCAGGCCAATCTGCCGCCGCAGCTCGTGAAGGAAATCGAGGCCAACGGCCACGCCTTTCGCGACATGGATTGAGCGCGTCTGCCGGCGTTATTTCTCGCCGACCTTCACCGGGGCGGTCTCGGGCATCAGGCTCATGGCCACGATGCCGACCGCCGCCGCGAGCAGAAGATACCAGGACGGCGCCAGCGGATCGCCTGACACGTGCAGCAGCCACGTGACCACGAGTTGCGCGGTGCCGCCGAACGTCGCGATGGCGACCGCGTAGATCGTGGCGAACACGCCGCCGCGAATGCTCTGCGGCAGCGCTTCGGTGAAGGCGGCATAGAACGCCGTGAACGGCAGCGATCCGATGAACGACAGGATGCCGAAGCCGAACAACAGCGACCACGCGCCGGGGTCCTGGACGATCCACAGGAAGGCCGGATAGGTCAGCACCAGCACGACCAGCTGCGGCCAGATCATGATCGGCTTGCGTCCGAGCCGGTCGGCAAGCCAGCCGCCCAGCACCGCGCCGATGATCTGCAGTCCGTTGCTGACCAGCGATACCGTGAACGCCAGAGACGGCGACACATGCAGCGTATTCTTGGCGTAGGTCGTCATGTATTGCGTCACATAAGTCGAGATCGTGCCGCTGGCCAGGATCATCACCGCCAGCACGATGACGCGAAGATGCCGCCGCGCCAGCGCGACATGGCTCGAGCGTTCGACCCGCCCACCGACGTGCTCGCCATGCGAGACCGTTTCCGGCAGCGTGCGGCGCATCCAGATGCCGAACGGCAGACAAACGGCCCCGAGCAGGAACGCGACGCGCCATCCATAGGCCTGCAGCATGTCGGGCGCCATCGTGCTGCTCAGGATGACACCGACAAGCGCGCCCACCGTCGCCGCGATCTCCTGGCTGGCAGGCTGCCAGGCGACCACGAGGCCGCGGTTCCTCGGGGCAGCGATCTCGATCAGATAGGCCGTGGTCGGTCCGACCTCGCCGCCCAGCGCAAATCCTTGCACCATCCGCGCCAGGATCACGGTGATCGGCGCCACAATGCCGATGGCGGCATAGGAAGGCGTCAGCGCGATGGTCAGGATCGCGCCGCCCATCAGCGCGAAACTCAGCAGCATCGCCGGCCGCCGTCCGACCCGGTCGGAGAAGATGCCGAGCACGATGCCGCCGATCGGCCGCGTCAGGAAACCGGCGCCGAAGGTCGCAAGCGACAGCATGAGGCTGCCGTATTCGCTGTGCGCGGGGAAGAAGGTGCGCCCGATCTCGGTCGCAAAGAAGCTGTAGGTGATGAAGTCGTAGAACTCCAGCATGTTGCCGATGGTCGCGGCAAAGGCTGCGCGCTTGACATCGAACTGTTCCCTGCTCGCAATCTCCGGCAACGCTCTCGGTTCCTTGTCTGCTGGTGCGAGCGGAGTATTATTCCTCAGACCATGTTAGGCAAGGCATGGCACATAGCGCGGTCTGCATGCGACGCAAGCGACAAGAGGAACAGATCCGATGCCAGCCGACAAACTCTTCATCAACGCCAGGTTCGGTGACGGCACCAGCCGCGATCTGCTGGTCCGTGGCGGCCGCATCGTTGCGATCGAGGCGAAAGGCGAACGCCCGAGCGGGGTCGAGATCGTCGATCTCCGCAATGCGCTGGTCGTGCCCGGCTTCGTCGAAGGCCACATCCATCTCGACACCAGTTTTTACGGCGATAGCTGGCGGCCGCACCGTCCCTGCACCAACGGATTCGACGTCCATGAGCGGGTGGCGTTTCAGGCCGAGAACCTTGCCGCCGCCGCGCCCATGGACGTGCGCGCGCGGAACCAGCTCGACCTCTGCATCGGCCATGGCACGACGCAGATGCGCAGCCACGTCATGGTCGACGGCTCTGTGGGGCTGAAGTCGCTGGAGACCATCCTCGGGGTTCGCGAGAAATACAGGGACTTGATCGATATCCAGCTCGTGGCGTTCCCGCAGAACGGGATCCTCACCAGCCCCGGCACGCCGCAACTGCTCGACGAGGCCGTCAAGCTCGGGGCCAATGCGGTCGGCGGGCTCGATCCCGCAAGCTTCGACCGGGATGTCGAGGGCCATCTCGATGTCGTGTTCGGCGTTGCGCAAAAGCACGGCGTCGATGTCGATATCCATCTTCATGACGGCGGCATGCTCGGTGCCTTCGAGGTCGAGCAGATCGCGGCGCGAACCCGCGCGCTCGGCATGGCGGGCCGCGTCACCGTCAGCCACGCTTACGGGCTCGGAGACATTCCCGCCGATGCGCTGAAGAAGACCGCCGACAGCCTGGCGCGCTCGGGCGTGGCGATCATGACGAATGCGCCGGGCAGCCGGCCGTTCCCGCCGGTCGCGCTGTTGCGGAAAGCCGGCGTCACGGTGTTCAGCGGCAACGACAACATCCGCGACTCCTGGTGGCCCTATGGCGACGGCGACATGCTGGGCCGTGCCATGATGATCGGATACCGCTCGGGCTTCTACACCGATGAGGAGCTCGCGATCGCGTTCGACATGATCACCGCGGCCGGCGCCAAGGCGCTCAGGCTCGAGGACTACGGCCTGCATGTGGGGGCCAAGGCCGATTTCGTGACCTTGAACGCCGTGCATATCCAGGAGGCCGTGGTGGCGCGGCCGTCCGGGCGTTCGGTCTACAAGGGCGGCGTGCTCACTGCGCGGGACAATCGCGTCGTCAAGGCCGCCGGCCGATCCTGAATCGGACGCCGCGCCCGGCAACGGCGCCTAGCGGACCGGAGGAATGATCGCGCGGAGGATGTCCGCCTTCCAGCGTTGCCGGGCGCCGTCGAAGGCCGCAAAATCGTGGTCGAACTGCCAGTAGGCCCACGCCCAGCCATTTCGTTCCGCGCGTCTCGCCATGAACGACAGATACGTCGCGCGGCTCTCCGCGGGCGCGCGTTCATAGACACCGAACTCGCCAAGATAGATCGGGCGCTGCTCCTTCTCGGACCAGGATCGGATCTTGTCGAAATCGGCCGAGGCCGTGGCCAAGTCTTCCGCAGAGCCCCAGCGCAACGGACCGATCTTCGAGAAGGTCGGCGACCACGGCGCGCCCTGATGGGTGAATTGCAGCGGCAGGTAATAGTGGAATGTGACGATCAGGTTTCGGTCGCCGGCCGGCAGCGCCAGCTGATCGATCGGCAACTCCTCGGTGTTCAGGATCGCGACCACGACATTGCGTTTCGGGTTGGTATCCCGGATGATGGCAAGACAATTGCCGAGCAGCGCATTCCATTCGGCCGAGGTCATGTTGCCGCCGGGCTCGTTCAGGATCTCGAACACCAGCGCCGGGTATTTCCCCGCATAGCGCGATGCGATCTGGCGCCAGAATGCCTTGAGCTTCACGCCGCATTCGGCCACGTCGCGTTGGCAGAGATCGGTGTCGTGCTCATCGAGGATCGGAACGAGCCTATTCTCCAGCACCTGCTCGATCACCGCATCGAGGCGCCGCAGGACGGCATCATAGAGGATGTTGCCGGACTCCATATGCCTGAAGCCGAAGAAGTTGATCCGGACATGGGAAAATCCGGCCCTGCGAATCGCGGCGAGGTTTTCCAGCCGGAACGGCGCGTTCCGGTAGCCTTCCCAGATGCCGTCATAGCCGAGAATATTGATGCCGCGCCCCAATGGCGCGGCGTCCGGCGATGCGCCCTGCCCCGCAGCATTCGCCGGCGCGATCAGCGGGAGAGCAAGTGCCGCCGCCAGCATGACGAAGGCTCTTAGCAGAAGCAATCGGAACGCGGTCATGGCTGCTCCAACTCGCGCGGCTCTACGCGCGATGACGGCACCGGCCGGCAGATGGCGAGGAAGAAGGCGATCAGCAGCACCGACGTGAACATCGTCGAGCGAAGGAAGACCGTCTCGGTGAAATTGGTCTGGCAGTTGAGGAAGACGAACCCGATGATCAACGCGCAGTGCAGACGGTCGATCGCCCGCGCTGCGATCAGGCAGAGCACCTTGTAGGAAAACAGGAACACGCTCGCCGTGAACAGGAAATAGCCGAGGAACCCGGTCTCGACCAGAATGGCGACATAGCCGCTGTGATAATTGTCGAGCACCCAGCCGTGGTTCTGGTTGAAATAGTCGTAGATCGCCGGATTGGTCCAGAATCCGTTGATGCCGAATCCGAACAGCGGCGCGTCATCGAAATGGCTGATGGCGTACTGCCAGATGAAGGTTCGCTCGGTGAAGTCGATCGTCGTGTCGAAGGCATGAATCGAATCGTATCCGGTCGTGTAGAAATACAGGATCAATAGCGCGGCCGCGACGCACATGACACATGGCAGGATCGCGTAGACCTGCATGCACCGGACCGACCACAGGGAGGTGAGCAGCAGCGCGCAGGCAGCCAGCGACAGGGCGCCGGCGCCGCGCGACTCCGACAGCATGACGCAGGTGGAGGCCAGCACGAACGTCACGAGGAACGGCAGCCATCGTTGTCCCGCTATCTTTCGATAGCAGGCGAAGAACATGAGATAGGCGCCGGCGAAGCCGAGGGTTTGCTTCGACTCGAAGACCCCCTGCCACTGCCCCTTGTGCATCCAGGTCTGATCGATCCCGATGTCCGGGAGGACGACCGCACAAAGCGCAGAGGCCGCGATCAGCACGAACAGGCCGCGAGTGGCCGATGTCACGATGTCGTCGATATCGACGCGGGTGATCATGCAGAACGCGCCAAGCGTCGTGATTGCGAGCGCCGCGGCCTTCATCAGGGCCGCCATGCCGAGGTTGGTCCACAGCACGGAAACAGTGGCGAACGCATAGAACGCGACGATCACGAGCGTGTCGAGATTGAGGGCCAGCCGCAGGCAGGGACGGATGAACAGGCTTGCGTAAATCAGGACGCCCCACATCAACAGGGCGACGGCCTGCTGCACCAGGGTCAACTCGGTCGGAAGCAGCGCGGCGTGGAAGGTCCCCATCGACATGATCACATTGATGGTGATCGACCAACCGACGACGGTCCTGGCGAAATTCTCCGCCCCGACGCCGGGTGCCTGCCAGATCGAACTGTCGATCGCACGTCCGTCCATTCGGTTGTACCCCCCTCATGGAATGAGCTTGCTGCTCCGGTGGATCGGAGCAGCACATTGCACTCGCGAGAGGCGTCAGTCCTTCGTTGAGGAGGATCGGGTGCGGTTGAACAGCAGATAGAGCGCGTGCGGATTGGTCGTCAGGTAGCGCCAGAACAGCCGCCGCGGCTCGAGCCACAGGCGCCAGGCCCATTCGAGGCCGACGATCTGCATCCATCTCGGCGCACGCGGCCGCGAGCCGGACAGGAAGTTGAACAGCCCGCCCGAGGTCTTGATGACGCCGACATTGCCGAGCCGGGGCATGAATTCGTCGACGAAAGCCTGCTCATAGGGCACGCCGAGCGCGACCCAGAGAAAATCCGGCGCCAGAGCGTTGATCTCGTCGACCTTGGCCCGCAGCGCGTCACCGCGCAGATAGCCGTGCGAATGGCCGACGATCTTGAGCGCCGGATAGGCCCGGCGGACATTGGCGATGGCAGCCTTGTTCTCGGTCTCGTTGGCGCCGAACAGATAGAAAGTCAGCCCGAGTTCTTCCGCCTTGCGCGCGACGTCGTGAAACAGGTCCGTGGTCGCGACGCGCTCGGGAAGCGGATTCGGCGACCGAAGCTTGGACACCATGACCAGCGGTTGCCCGTCGGCGTTGATAAGGTCGGCGGTACGGAACAGCCGGTCCGTCATCGGCTCGGTCGAGCAGCGCGACAGCACCTCGCCGTTGGCGGAGGTCAGATACAGCGGACGATTGACACGCCGGTTCGGATGCACCGCCTCGACCATGAACTCGGCGGTCTGCTCGCGATCGAGCACGGCGAGCCGCAGTCCACCGATGGTTGCCCGGGGAACACCGGCAGTCGCAGCCCTGCCGACAGGATTGATACGCCGCTCCGGCGCACCGTGTGGCAATGATCCGATCTGCGCCGGCGCCGAGGACATCCGCTCGGCCCGCGACGTGTCGCAAATCCGGACAGGCGGAGCAGCGATGTCCGAATTGAGACGCCGAGGCGGCTTGCGGTCGGCCTGCGGGGACGAAATTGCGTAGGAAGCGCGGGTTTTTTGGCTGTGACTCAGCATTTCGGCGGGACTCCAGGACTTGCGAGCCCTTAACTGCAATATCCGGTCCAGACCGCGTGCGATATCTCACCACGGCGCGATTGAACGCATCCTTAAAGGATTGTTAACGATGCTGATCCTTCGGACGCGGCCACGTTGAGATGACGGCCGATCGCAGTCGATGCGATGAAGGCAATGGCTCGACCCAGCAACAATGTGCAAAGGTCGAGGCATTACATTAATACAAATCGTATTCTGCCGCTGCCCGAGCCGATCGACCTTTGCTATAAGGGCGGCGTGCCGGATACAATCGGCGCTTTGAAACTGTCGTTTTGTTTGGTCTCACATGAATAAGAATGATGACGCGTTCGATGTCAGCATCGACGACGCATTCGACTTCTTGTCTGAAGAGTACGTGAAGTTATTTGAAGGCTCGGACGCGACCGCCTTCCAGCATCCGATATGGCTGGACAGCCTTTATCGCAAGCTCGCTCCCGCAGCGTCGGCCAAGCCGCTGGTCGTCGCCGTCCGCCATCGTGCGAACAAGTCGCTTGCGGCCGTGCTGCCGATGCTGCGCGTGCGGCGCGGCCCGATGCGCACCATCGAATTCGCCGATCTCCGCGTGTCCGACTATCTGTCGCCGGTGTGCAGCATCGCGACATTCACTGACCTGCTGCAAGACCGGGGTGCCTGCGAAAGGCTTCGACAGTTGCTGCGACCGTTCGACCTGCTGCGCATACCCAAGCTGCTCGATGCGAGGATGCCGATCGAGAATCTGCTGGGAGCGCCCCATCGCAGCCTGATGGATACCAATGCTTACGCGACGGTCCTGGTTGCACCGTTCGAGCAGTGGCAGATCAATGCAATGGGAAAGTCGTACCAGAAGGAGCTGGCAAAGAAATGGCGCCAGATCCACAAGAAGGGCACGCTCACCTTCTCATGCTGCGACGATAGCGCTTCCGTCGGCGAAGCCATGGAGACGATGAGAAAGTTTCGCGGTCCGCGGTTTCACGAACAGGGTGATGGCGACCTGTTGCAGCGACCGGAGTATTTCGATTTCTACTCGAGCGTGGCGCTTCGCGGCATGGGCTCGTTTACCCGGCTCTACGCCATGAAGATGGACGGCAAAGTCATCGCGGCGGCCCTTGGGCTGGTTCACCGTGACAGCCTCCTTGTCGTCATGACGGCGTTCGATGTCGAGGGGTACAAGAGCCAATCGATCGGCGCGCTGACATTCGAGAGCGTCGCCAGGGATTGCATCGAGCGCGGCGGTCGGGTGCTGGACTTCACCATCGGTGACGAACCCTACAAGACGTACTTCGGCGGTCAGCCGACGCCGATGTCGGCCGTGACGCGGGCCGGGAGCGCGGCCGGCTCGCTCGCGCTGTTTGCCTTGAAGCAGGCGCCCTGGATCAAGCAGGCCGCCAAGCGTGTGACCGATTTCAGGCCGGTCCGCACCTCGACCGGCACGCGCTAGCGCCGCCCGGCGCTGGCAGCCCGATCAGCGGAGCGCGCTGCGGACGCGCATCACCCATCCCGGATGAATCCGGTCCACCCGGTGTGTGATCATGCGGCGCAGGAAGTGCAGCTTCCGCCGCAAGTTCCAGCGCACACCGGTGTTCAACGTCAAGGCCTGGCGGAAGCTCGCCAGGTGCAGCGAGTGCTGATCCGCGGCGAGCTTGTCCCGATCGGAATAGAACTGCGCAATCTTGTCCGCGCCCATACCGGCGGTCTCCAGCCAGCGCGGCACATAGTCCGTGCAAAGACGTTCGACGTCCACCAGCAGTCGGCCAACGCCGGTTCCGGCTGCGGGACAATTGGTCTGAAACGCATCGCCGATCAACACGACGCCGGGCTGCAGATGGCCCTCGGTCACGGTCAGATCCATGACCCAGTTCTGCACCTGGCCGACCACCTCGAAATCCCCGAGATAGGGCTGCAATCCCGGCATCAGGCGAAGCAGCGTCCGTCTGGTGTCGCGGCGCAGCTCGCGCATGATCGGATCGGTCGGATCGCGGAACATGAACAGGTTCGCCCGCATGCCGCCCGACATCGGAAACAGGCTGAGATAGTCGACGCCGTCAGCCGCCTGCTCGCCATAGCAGGTCAGCGCATCGAAATCGAATGGCGCGTTGTCCGGCCGTGCGATCGTGAAGCCGAACGAGACAGAGTGGCGCGCAGCAAGCATCTGCCGGCGCATTCCGAGACTGTGGCCGAGCATGTTCGCCATGCCGGTCGCCAGAACGACCAGACGCGAGACGACGCGTTTTCCCGAGGCCAGCGTCAATTGCTGACGTTCCTCGCTGCAACTGACATTGGTCACCTGGTCGAGCAGCAAGGTCGACGCATCAGGCGTCAGGCCGCGTGCCATGTTGACGAGGTTGGCATAGGAAATCCCGTAGGACCGGCCGACGCCGATATCGACCAGTTTGCCGCCCCTGATGTTGAGCACCCGGTCATAGGGCGCGGCAATGGCCTCGACGTCGTCGATGAAGCCGAGGCGGCGCAGGATATCGATCTGCCGTCCGGCGATTTTTTCGACCCGGAATTCATCCGGCGGGATCGAACGCTTGTCGATCAGGACGACGCGGTATCCGGCTCGGGCGAGCACAGCCCTTGCAAGCGAGCCCGCCAGACCGGCTCCGACAATTGCGACGTCCGCTTCGATGACCTCGGTCTCGCAGGCCACGATCGGCTTGATCGCACTTTTCTCGGCAATCATGTCTGTCCGCTCCGACGGTTAGAGCGTTTTCCAGCGAAGTGGATACCGGTTCGCGTGAAGAAAACGCGTCAAAACAAGATGCTTGAGCCCCGTTCCGATTCCATCGGAACGGGAAAAGCTCTGGTTGGCCGCAGAACTGCAATTTCCTTGCCTGCGGGGCCGCCTTGCCGATCGAGCATGGCGAGTTCCAGAATTGCGGTTAATGAAAACCTCCGGACCACGATCAGCGGTCTCTCGGCACATGGCTTGCACGACGGTCGGCCATGAAACCGAACCTTTGCAGGCTCCGCAGCGGGATGGCGAGGCAATTGCCAGGCCATCGAGCAGCGACAAGTGGCGTTGACGCGCGAGCGCGGTCTCTTCCGGCAAGGTCCGCGCCACTGGACCGGACGCTGGAGGCAAATCCAACCTGCGCCGTTTGGAGACAGGGCAGACGGCGCCGTTCCAGAATGGAGCAACGCGACCTGGCCCTGTTCACAACTGCGTTGGGCCCGGCAGCCATTCGAAAGGAACGGAATCTTAGCAAGAGAACATTAACACTCCAGGCTTCACCGATTGCTGCGGTCAACAGCCCGACTGGATATTGAGACGTCTCTGGTGATTGCCTCCGTGCTCCAACTGTTACGGCGCGACGTTACGCGCGGCGTTGCCGGGACCATCCTGCTCAAGGTTGGTAGCGGCGGGCTCGCATTCGCGTTGTTCTCGCTCGCCGCGCGGGCGATGACGCCGGACGCGTTTGGAAACTTCGCAACCCTGCTCTCCGTCGCCCAGATCGCCTCGGTGGTGGGCCTGGTCGGCCAGGAGCTGCTCCTGGTTCGGTTTCTCAATGAGTATGAGGTGCGCGGCCAGGCCGAGTTCACCAAGGGTGTGCTGCTGTCAAGCCTGAAGAACTCCGCCATCGGGATGCTGATTTCGATCGCCGCGATCGCCGCGGTGGCAAGCATTCGCGGCGAGTGGTGGCTCTTGATCCTGTCGGTCTCGGCGTTCACCGCGATCAATGCAGGGCTGATGCTCGGCAGCCAGATCGCGCGATCGCTGGTCAGCATCCTGATGGGCGAAGGCAATCGGGAGTTCTTCTGGCGCGTCGCCGTCGTCTTGTTCCTGATCGCGGTACTGTTCGGCCACCGGCAGCTCAGCCCCGCCGAGCTGTTCAGCGCGATGTCGGCCGCCATGGCCCTCGGGCTCGTCGTGCAGATCGTATCGATCATGCGGGTGCTGCCGAACCTGCGGTCGGTCACGGCGCGCTTCGAGGCCTCGCGTTGGAACAAGAGCGCATTCCGGTTCTGGCTCGCCTCCATTCTCGAAGCGGCAAACCAGTATTTCGACGTCATCCTGGTCTACTGGATGCTGGATCCGGCCACCGCCGGCGTCTATTTCGCCGCCTCGCGGCTGGCGAACATCTTCGCGATGCTGTCGGCTGCGCTGTACACGTTCGGCGCGCGCCGGCTTCCCTCGCTGTATTTCAGCAAGAACCACGGCGAGCTCGAACATACGCTGAAGCTGATGGCCGAGGTGACCGCGCTCTGCGTGCTCAGCGGGCTCGTCATCGTCTGGGTGGGCGCTCCCCATCTGCTCGGCCTGTTCGGGCCGCACTTTGCAGCCCAGCAGTGGGTGTTGATCGTGCTCGCGATCGGAACGGCCTTCCAGGCGGCGGGCGGACCCTCTGCCGCTGTTCTGCAGCTGACAGGCCATGAGCGCGATTATGTTCCCGTCGTTGCAGCCAATGTGGCGTTGCGGCTGCTGGGATTTGTCGTGCTGATCCCGTGGCTCGGCGTGCTCGGCGCCGCGATCTCGGCGACGGTTTCGCTGGTCGTCGCCACCATCGCGCTCAACGTGCTGTGCCGGCGGCGGACCGGCGGCGACCCATCCATTCTGGTGCTGTCGCATCTGTGGCCGTCGAAAGGTGACGCCTACGCGGTCCGCGTTGCAGACAGCAACGACTAGAGCGTTTTTCGAGCGAAGAGCCGCGTTCCGATACTATCGGAACGGAAAAGGCGCTAGCTTCAGCCGAACCGCCTTCAGCTCGCCAGGCCGAGCGCCTCGCCCTGGCGACCGCGAACGGCGGCATCGACCGCCACGCGATTGACGACCAGCGCGGTCGGGACCGAACCATACCCGGATAAATCGGCCCGCGCCTTGCCAATCGCAGCCGAGTTGGCCGCCCCTTCGCGAACCACGAGGATCACCAGGTCGGCATGGGCAGCCAGCGCCACCGCGGCCGGCTGCAGGGCAAGCGACGATGCGTCGACGATGATCAGGCCGAAATCGGCGCGAATATCGTCCGGCGGATAGGGCGGCGCCTTGCTGCTGGCAGCCAGCAGTTCGACGACGGACGGCAGATCGGCCTTGATGATCCCCGATCCTTGCGACGGCGCCGACTCGGCGCGCCTGGATTCCATCTCGATCAGGACGCTGAGCATCCCGTTCTTGACGGCGGATCGGTTCAGCGACCGTGCAACGGTGCTGCCGCCCGCACCGCCCTCAACCGATAGCAGGAGCGCCACCTTGCCGTGCTCTCCCGGAAGCTGCTCGATGTTCTCGATCAGCAGCTGAAGATGCGGCGCGAGATCGGGCTCGGCCGTCGTCGAGATCGGGGTCTGCCAGACGCTCCTGACGGCATCCGGCGACGCGATGTTGGGAATGCGGGCCAGCACCGGCAATTCCGGCGGCAGCGCAGGTTGCGGCGCGGCGGGCGCCGGCGGTGCGGGCGCCTCGGCCCGACGAAGCGGCGGAATGGCCTTGATCGGGAGCTGCTTCAGATTCAGGCCGGGAACGGCGATGATCGCCGTCGACGTCAACAGCGAGACGATCGCGAGCGCGACCAGCAACAGCGGAAGCGGCGGCAGCGTCGAGCGCACCGGCGGCGTCGCCGACGATGCGACCTTGGTCTGCGAGCTCTGCAGCAGCCGCTGCTCGTCGGTGGTCTTGTAGCGTGAGAGGAATTGCTCGTAGATATTCTTGTTGGCGTCGGCGTCGCGCTGCAGCTCCTGCAGCTTGACCAGCGCCTGACCGTCGACAAGGATCTGCTGTTCGACCGCCTTCTGCTGATCCTCAAGCGCCTTCTGCTGATCGCGCTGCGCCTCATATTCCGACCTCGCGGTGTCGATGTTCTTCTTCCGCTCGATCTCGATCTGTCGGTTGAGATCGCTGAGCTGGCTGAGAGCCATCACGAGGTCTGGATGACGATCGCCCAGCACCCCGCGCTTCTGTGCGATCTGGTCGTTGAGCGCGGAGCGCTGGGCGCGCAGCGCACTCAGCAGGTCCTGCTTGACCGGCCCGTCGACATTGGCCTTCAGGTCGCGCTGCAGCTGCTCATAGCGGACCTTGGCCTCCTCGGTGCGGGCGCGCGCGGCGGCGACCTGCTGGGTCAGATCGGTGACGCGCAATTGCTGCGTCGTCGATTCCTTGCCGGCGTTGACGATCCGGTGCTCGAGCTTGAACTTCGCAACGGCATCTTCCGAAGACCGCAGGCGGTCGTTCAATGTCTTGAGCCGGCTCTTCAGCCAGTCGGCGGCTTCGTCGGTCGCCACGCTGCGCGTGCCACGCTGGCTGGCGACGAACGCCTCAGCCACCGCATTGGCGTAATAGGCCGCGCGCTGCGGGTTGTTGGACGTGAACTTGATGGCGATGACATAGGTCAATCCGCGCCGGGAGATGTCGAGCCGGTTGCGAAAGCGGTCGAGCAGGCGCGTGGGATCGGTCCTGCCGCCGGAGATGTCGCTGTCCTCGGCGACCTTGAGCTGCTCGATCAGCGGCCCGAGAAATCCGTCGGATTTGGCGATCTCGACATAGCTCTGCAGTGCTGCGGCATCCTGACCGATCCCCGGCAGGACGTCCTGATCGGTGGTGACGCGCTGCTCGCGCGGGTCGACCACGACGAGCGCGGTCGCGGCATAGCGCGCCGGAATCAACATCAGCAGAATGACGCCGACCGCGAAGATCACCGCGGCGAGCATCAGAATGCGTTGACCGTTCTCGCGGAAAAAGGCCACCACGCCGGGAATGCTAAGCACGCCCTTGGTGGTTTCCGCAGAGGATCGGCTGGTCGGCACGCCGGCAGCTTCCCACGACGCGGCGGGTTCCGTGGGTTCGGAACGTCTCGGGCCTACGCGGCTACCGAACTTCATGGGGCTGTTACTCGAATTCAACTGACAGTACTGCTCCAACGTAAATATCTATGGTTAATCCACGGTTACCCCCTCCTCATGCGGACGTAACCAATTAGTTAACGAGCCGGCTGTACCCTATGTGTGAAACAATGGCTCTCGATTGCTGGCAATGTCTGATCGCACTAAATGAGCAGTAACCTCAACACGCGCTACTCGGTCTACGAGCGCGCTTCGCGTGATAAGTACGCTCGCAATAGCGAGGGAGACGATTCCATTCCTTCGACGGGTGAGGAAGCCGTGCTCCATTACAGGCCAAGCACAGAATTGCGCGAGGCATCGACCGCATCACGCGATCAATCGAACGTGGGCAAGCCAAAGCTGCGTGTCGTCCTGGTGCAGACCCAGGCGGAGAACGCCGGCGCGCAGGAGATATCGCGGCTCGTCGGCGCGGGCCTCACCGCGCGCGGCTACGACGTCGCCAACCTGTTCTTCTACCGCAAATCAGATTCCTTCGACGAGCCGCCCAATACATTCTATTGCGCGCAGACCCGCCCGGGAAATCCCCTGGCGCTGCTGCGGATGCTGTGGACGCTCGCGGGTCATCTCAGGACCATCAGGCCCGATGTCGTGCTGACCTTCCAGCACTTCGGCAATCTGATCGGCGGAGGCGTGTCGCGGCTCGTCAGCCGCGCTCCTGTCATCGCCAATCAGGTGTCCTCGGCGATGTCGATGAGCATGCCGGTGCGCGCCGCCGACATCTTCATGGGCTCGACCGGCTTCTTCCAGTGCATCACGCTGAACTCGCGCGACATGGAACGCGAATACGCCCGCTACCCCGCGACCTATCGCGCGCGCATGACGCACGTCCCGCATGGCTTCGACGACAAGTCGCACAGCCTGCCGAAGAACGTCGCGCGGCAGCAATTCAAGCTGCCGCCGGATCGCACGCTGCTCGGCTGCGCAGCAAGGCTGCATCCGCACAAGCGGCTCGATGCGGCAATTCGCCTGCTGGCCGCCGACCAATCCTGGCATCTTGCCCTCGCCGGACAAGGCGCGGACGAGGAACGGCTGCGAGCCCTGGCGAGCGAGCTGAAAGTCGCGGACCGACTGCACTTCATCGGCGAGATCCCACCGCGCCAGATGGCCGAATTCCTGGCGTGCCTCGACGTCTTCGTATTTCCGACGCAGGCCGAAACCTTCGGCCTTGCCGCTGTTGAAGCCGCGAGCGCCGGCATTCCCTGCGTCGTCAACGGTCTTCCCGTGCTGCGCGAGGTGCTGTCCTACCAGGGACAGCCTGCCGCGGTGTTCGTTGACGCTGCGAACGAGGCCGAGTTTTCGGCCGCCGTGTCGAAAGTCCTGACCGATCGTTTGTTGAGCGACCAGCTGCGGCAAAGTGCCGTGGGCCTGAAGTCGCGTTATTCGTTGGATGCCATGATAGAGGAATACGTCCGCATTCTCGGCAACGCCGTAGGAGTGGACGCGCACTAGGAAATTGGGCTGGACATGATTATCGAGTTTCGCTGCGATCGCGCGCAGGCGCGACTCTGGATGCGTCGCGAGACGCTGCGCGTCAGCGATCAGGATATTCCCGTTCAAATCGCCTGGACGACGACGCCGGGGCCGAGCCCCGCCGGCCTCGACATGCTGTTCGAGCTCGAACGCATCGTGCTGCGCAAGGGCAAGGCGGGCGATGCCGACAGGCTGAAGACGATTGCGGAACGGCCGCGCATGGGCAACCCCGATGTGGTGGTCGACTTCACCACTGCCGAGCGGGACCCGAACTGCTCCGCCAGGCTCTATCTCCGTCCACGCTTCAACGGACAAGCGGGCGAAGCCGCCGCACTGGCCGCCATTCTCGCCGGCGACCTGCCGGTGATTGAAATCGTCAACGAGCTCGACGGCACGGTGATGGACCGCGGCCATCCCTCGGCGGAAATCGCCGCCGGCCTGAGCGGCGGGCTCGAAACGGTGATGGCGCGCACCTTGTCCATGCTGCCGCCGATCTTGTCGGGGGCTCCGCGGCTGGTGCCGCAATTGGCTGTGCCGGCGGCCAGCGCGCCGCGAAATCCCGCGCCCTTTGTCGTGCGCGGCGTCGCGACCTCGATCGCGAAGGAAATCTACCGTCTCTGCTGCTATGCGCCGCATTGGCATGTCGGTTGGCGCTACGCCGACAACGCGGATATCTGGCGGACCGGTGACCTGTCGGGACCTGCCTGGAACGTGCTCGGCGATCCCGGCAACCACTTCTATGCCGATCCCGTCCCGGTGAAATGGCAGGGCAGGACCTTCGTGTTCTTCGAAGACCTCGACCACCGCACCGGCAAGGGCATCATCTCCGCGATCGAATTCGACGGCAACGGTCCGGTCGGCACCGTGCTGCCGGTGCTCGAAGAGCCCTGGCACCTGTCCTACCCGTTCCTGATCGAGAACAACGGCGAACTGTGGATGATCCCGGAAAGCACCGCGCATCGGGACGTCCCGATCTACAAATGCGTCCGCTTTCCCGACAAGTGGGAACGGCAAGGCACGCTGCTGACCGGGCTCGAACTCGCCGACGCGACCATCACGCAGCATGACGGCCTCTACTACATGTTCGGAGCCTGGCGCGACGGCACCGGCGGCTATTCCGACACGCTCGCGATCTATTACGCCGAGCAGTTGTTCGGCCCCTGGCGGCCGCATGCGAGCAATCCGATCCTGATGGATCGCGCGACGACGCGGCCGGCTGGCAATTTCGTGACCATCAACGGCAGGCTGTGGCGGCCGGTGCAGGACTGCACCAACGGATACGGCGCGGCGCTCGGACTTGCGGAGGTGCTCGAACTGTCGCCGACCACCTACCGACAGGCCGTGCGCCATCTGCTCAAGCCCGGGCCGCTGTGGACCGGACGCAAGCTGCACACGCTCAACCGCTGCGGCCGGCTCGAGGTGATCGATGGCTCGCGGGTTCAGCCGAAGACCACCGCCTTGCTGAACAGCCTGCGGTCAAGCGACCAGTCGGCGCAGCGGGAATGGCAAGGCACGCTGGCGAAGCCGATCGCACGACGGCTCCACTAGCGCCTCGGTCGGCCCGGTTCAGTTCAGGTCGGCACTCAGCACGCCGCCGAACTGCTCCCATGAGCTTCCGGTCCAGCGTTGCAGTTGAAGCTGCGTATAGGCCATGCTGTTGTCCGGACCTGTGTTGATGGCGATGCCCGGCATCAGGGTCGGCAGCACGAGCCCCCTGATGTTGCGCGCCTGCTTCACGATGTTCTCGCGCGACAGGTCGTCGCCGCACTGCTTCAGCACCTGCTCCAGGATCTGGCCCTGCTGGGTGCCGAACAGATAATTGTTGTCGCCGATATCGGCGCCGGGAAGATACTTCTCGAAATGGGCGCGATACCATTTCATGCCGGGATCGTCGGCCCACTTCTTGTCGTTCGGATCCTTGGTGATGGTCGCCACCACAACGCCCACCGCCTTGTCCGCGCCCGCCGGCACGATGGTCGCGGACACCGAGCTCGACACATAGTTGACGATGGTTAGCGGCGACCAACCGATCTCGTTCGCCTTCTTGATCGCCTGGGCCGCGAATTTCGGCGTGCCGGCGATCAGGAACGCCTGCGCACCCGACGCCTTCAGCATCACCACGCGGGATTCGATGGTCGGCTCGGTGACCTCATAGGGAGACGTCACCACCTTCTTGTCGAAATCGGCCTTCAACACCTCCTTGAACGCGGCGACGAAATCGCGGCCGAGATCATCGTTCTGGTAGAGGATCGCGATCTTCGCGTCGGGCGCCGTCTGCGTGATGTATTTTGCGTAGATCTTGCCTTCGGTGTTGTAGCTCGGCAGTCCCGTGGTGGTCAGCGGAAATTCCGCGAAATTCGCAAACTTGGTCGCGCCGCTGACGACGAACAGATGCGGCACCTTCTTCGCGGTGACGTATTTGATGGTCGAGCCGATGCCGGGCGTGCCGAGCGGGCTGAACAGGAACGCCACCTCGTCGCTCTCGATCAGCTTGCGGGTCTGCTCCACGGCCTTGGGCGGCGTGTAGGCATCGTCATAGGTGATGAGGTTGACCTTGCGGCCGTTGATGCCGCCGCGGTCATTGACGGAATGGACGTAGGCGATCAGGCCCTTGCCGGTGTTGCTGAGCGGAGACGCCGGGCCGCTGAACGGGAACGTCGCCCCGACCTTGATCTCCGATTCCGAGACCCCCGGAGTTTCGGCGCGGACCGGAGCCGCGGCAAGCGCCGCGAGCATCGCAACGGACACGGTAAACGTCTTCAACAACATCAAATTCTCCCTGAGCGTTTATGAATTGACCAACTCGTGCGACCGGCGCGCGGCGCTACCAGGCTTCGCCGAACGGCCTGATCTCGACATTGAACGACCACGCGCTGCGATCCTGATGGGCGACGTGCCAGACCTCGTCGGCGATCGCCCGCGGCTTGATGAAGAAGTCGTCCGGCCGATCCGGCCAGCGCTTCCGCGTCCACTCCAGATCAATCACGGCATCGATCACGAGATAGGCGACGTGCACGCCTTGCGGCCCCAGATCGCGCGCCATCGCCTCGGCGAGAATTCGCTGCGCTGCCTTGGTCGGCGCGAACCCCGCGAAGCCAGCCTTGCCGCGCAACGCCGAGGTGTTGCCGGTCGCAACGATGGCGCCCTTGCCGGCAGCGATCATCGCCGGAGCAAATCGCCTTGCCAGGTACAACAGTCCCATCGTGTTGACCTGGAAGTTGCGATTGAGAATCTCCGGATCGATCTCGCGGAAGGTGCCGAACGCACCGCCGACGGCGTTGTGGATCGCGACGCCCGGGCTGCCGAGATCGCGCTCCACGGCCGAGGCCACCGCCTCGACCTGCGCGGGATCGGACACGTCGCATCGATAGGCCTTTGCGCCCGGCAGCTGCTGCTCGAGCGCGGCGAGACGCGCCTCGTTCCTCGCGAGCAGCGCGACACGATAGCCGCCCTCGGCAAACCTCCTGGCGAGCGCCGAACCGGTGCCGGGCCCAACGCCGGATATCAGACAGACAGGTGCGGTCATGTGATCAACCCTCCGCGTTGCGGCCTATGGCCTTCATGGTCAGGCGGCCGCCTTCGACAGCAGCTTCTCGACATAAGGCTTGAGGTCCGGCCTGACATGCTCGTGCGCGATCAGGCGATCAAAGTGAGCGAACATCAGCGGATACTCATCCTGCACGCCCGGGTGCAGGATTTTCGCCAATCCTTGCTTTTGCAGCTGTTCGGTCCGCGCATGTTCATTCATGAACAGCGCGAGTTCGGCGGCAAAGCAGATATCGGCAATCGAGATGCCGTTCCCGACCAGCGCCTCCCGCCGCGGCGACAGCGCCTGCTCGATGCCGGACGCATAGATCGCGAACGCATCCTTGGCGCGGGCATGAATGGCCGCATCGACGGTGCCGCCCGAGAGCGCCAGCAGATAGATCTGCGAGTCCCGCGCGAACACCAGGCTGACATCGAGAAAACTGTCGATTCGCGATGCCTCATAGGCGTCGCGCCCGTAGAGCGGGAACTTCGCCTCGCCGAGCCGCGCCACGGCGCGCATGATGCTGTTCGATTCGAAGATCCCGACCTTGCCGTCGGCGCCGAATGCAGCCGGCACATTGCCGAACGGCTGTGCCGCCATGAACGCATCGGTCTTGAAGAGCTGCGCGCCAGTCAGTCCGACCCGCCCGGTCCGGGCGAGCGCCGACAGCGAGGCGCGTTCGTCCTCTGCCAGCGGACGCGCGTCGTAATCCCACAGCCAGTCCCGCAATTCCTTGCCGGACGCGCCCCTGACCTCGACGTCGACGCCGCAGAACCGCGCCGCGATGGTCGCCTTCCAGACCCGTGGGTTCGGCAGATAGGAGAAGATGCGCAAGGCGGCCATCGTGGCTGCTCCTGATACTGTTGCCTCAGGCGGCTAGCTTGAGAATCTTGACGACGTCGCCGGGCTCGCGGATCGGCTGCGGATTGGCCCGGGTGAAGATCGACAGCATGGCGTTCTTACCGATCAGCTCGAACCGGTCCTCGCCGACGCCGACATCGGCAAGCCGCCGCGGCAGGCCGAGCTCCACGATGAACGCCGCAAACGCCTCGCCGGCATCGCGCCCCGGCGCGCCGAGCGCGGCGGCGATCGATTGCTGGGCTGCCTCCGTCGCCGGGCGGTTGTAGCGCAGCACGCTCGGCATCATCACCGCCGTGCAGAAATAATGCGGCACATCGCAGGTGCCACCGAGCACATGGCCGATGGCATGACTGGCGCCCATCGGCACCCGCGACCGCAATCCGAACGCCGACAGCCAGGAGCCGAGCTGGCAGCTCAGCCGCGCCGCCGCGTCGTCGGGGTGGGCCTTGGTGCGCAGCAGGCCGTCGTGCAGATAGCGCAGCCCCTGCTGGCACACCGCATCGACCAGCACGTTGGGGCGGCTGGAGCAGATCGCCTCGATGCCGTGATCCATCGCCCGCGTCCCGGAGCCGAGCCAGAGCTTCTCCGGAGTATATTTCGTGATCGCGGGATCGAGGATTATGCTGCGCGGCATCATCATTGGATGGTTGAAGATCTGCTTCAGCTTGCGGCTGGTATCGGTGACCAGCGCGCCGGAATTGTATTCGCCGCCGGACAGCGTGCTGGGGATCGCGATCATCCGGACCTTCGGCGAGCGGAACGGCCCGAAGCGCCGATCCGGCGTGGTCTCGAAGCCGTCGAGGCCATCAGGCTCGAAGATCTCGTGCTCCATGCACATCAGCACGATCTTCGCCGCATCGACCACCGAGCCGCCACCGATCGCGACGACGAGGTCCGCCCTGGCCTCGCTGGCCTGCCGCACGATCTGCGTCACAACGTCCCGCGTCGTGTGCTGCGGCACGCCGTCGAAGGTCGCGGCATGACGATCGCCGAGCGCTTTGCGGATCTTCTCGATCTCGTCGGTCGTGGTGTTCAACGTCCGGCTGGCGATGAGATAGACGCGCTTGGCGTCCATCCGCTCGACCTCCTCGCGCAGCGCCTCGGCCGCGGGTCTACCGTAAATCACGGATTCCATGGTGGGGTATTGATGGCTGCCGACGATGCGCATGCTTTCACTCCCTCGATGTATCCGTGAGCTCCTGGCTTCAGGCCGACAGCTTGGTGAAATCGGGCTGACGCCGTTCGGCGAAGGCGGCAAAGGCCTCGCGCGCTTCGGGCGTCGTCAGCCGCTCCTTGAACAGCAAGCCTTCCTCGGCGATCTGCGCCGCGATCCGCTGCTGCTCGCGCATCAGCTTCTTGGTCATGCTGAGCGAACCCGCCGGCCGCTTGGTCAGCGCGATCGCGGCGTCATGCGCCCTCTTGCGCAGATCGGCCTGCGGCACCACGGCATTGGCAAGGCCGGACGCCAGCGCGCCCTGCGCATCCATCGGCTCGCCAAGCGCAAACATCGCATAGGCACGCGCATGCCCGATCCGCAACGGCAGCAGCCAGCTCGACGCCGCTTCCGGAACCAGAGCGAGGTTGACGAAGGGCGTGATCAGCCGCGCGTTCTCCGCGAGATAGACCAGGTCGCAGTGCAGCAGCATGGTGGTACCGACGCCGACCGCATTGCCCTGCACGGCGGCGACGAGCGGCTTGCCGACCTTGCTGATGGTCTCGATGAAGCGATGCGCAGGGCTATCGACCGCGCTTTCGCCGCGTGCCTGGCTCGCGAAGTCGGCGAGGTCGTTGCCCGCGGTGAAGCTGTCGCCGTCGCCCTGGAACAGGATGACGCGGACGGCCGGATCCGCCTCCGCCTCTTTCAGCGCGTGCGACATGGCGTCATACATGGCGCCGGTCAGCGCGTTCTTCTTCTCGGGCCGCTGCAAGGTCAGCGTCATGACGCCGGCGGCGATCTCAACCTTGACATGCTCGGTCATGGCACTCTCCCGTCAGGCGACCGCGCGGGCCGGCATGGTTTCGAATTTGCCGTCGAGGAAGCCGGTCAACCGCTGCCGGATGATCGCTTCGGCCTCGGTCATGATGCGATCGATCAGCTCCTTGACGGTCGGGATGTCATTGATCAGGCCGACCACCATGCCGCAGCTCCAGGCGCCGGCATCCATCTCGCCGTCGATCATCACCTTCGGATAGACGCCGGCGACCTGCTCGTGGATATCCTCGATCTTCAGCCTGGCGCCCTTCTCGCGCTCGATCTCGAGCAGCTCATCGACGCCCTTGTTCTTCAGCACCCGCTCGGTGTTGCGTAGCGCGCGCATCACGAGGCGGGTGTCGAGCTCGTCGGCGTCGAGCAGCGCCTGCTTCACATTGGGATGAACCGGCGCTTCCTTCGTCGCGATGAAGCGCGTGCCCATGTTCATCCCGGCAGCGCCCATCGACAGCGCCGCGACAAGGCTGCGCGCGTCCGCCATGCCGCCCGAGGCGACGAACGGGATCTTCAATTCGTCCGCTGCGCGCGGCAGCAGGATCATGTTCGGGATGTCGTCCTCGCCGGGATGGCCACCGCACTCGAAACCGTCGACGCTGACCGCGTCGCAGCCGATCTTCTCGGCCTTCAGCGAATGCCGCACCGAGGTGCATTTGTGGATCACCTTGATGCCGGCCGCCTTCAGCGCCGGCATGTACTGCTCCGGGCTGCGGCCCGCGGTCTCCACTGCCTTGACGCCGGCCTCGCGGATAACAGCGATGTATTCGGGATAGGGCGGCGCGGTGAAGCTCGGCAGGAAGGTCAGGTTCACGCCGATCGGCTTGTCGGTCATGTCGCGGCAGCGCGCGATCTCCTTCGCCAGCAGCTCCGGCGTCTTCTGGGTCAGGCCGGTGATGATGCCGAGGCCGCCGGCGTTGGACACCGCGGCCGCCATCTCGGCGAAGCCGACAAAATGCATGCCGCCCTGGATGATCGGATGCTGGATGCCGAACAGTTCAGTGATTGCTGTCTTCACAAGTCTCTCCCGCGTTTCCGCTCAGTGGACGATTTCGAACAGGCCCGCCGCGCCCATGCCGCCGCCGATGCACATGGTCACCACGCCGTATTTCGCCTTGCGCCGCCGGCCCTCGATCAAGAGGTGACCGGTGAGCCGCGCCCCGGTCATGCCGTAGGGATGGCCGATCGCGATCGAGCCGCCATTGACGTTCAGCTTCTCCGGATCGATGCCGAGCTTGTCGCGGCAATAGATCACCTGCACCGCATAGGCCTCGTTGAGCTCCCAGAGATCGATGTCGTCGATCTTGAGGTTATGCCGCTTGAGGAGTCGCGGGATCGCGGCAACCGGGCCGACGCCCATCTCGTCCGGCTCGACGCCGGCGGCGACGAAGCCGCGGAAGATGCCGAGCGGCTTCAGCCCCTTCTGCGCGGCAACCTTGTCACTCATGATCACGCAGGCCGAAGCGCCGTCCGACAGTTGGCTGGCGTTGCCGGCGCTGATGGTCTTGCCCTCGAACACCGGCTTGATCTTGGCGAGCCCGTCCGCCGTGGTATCCGGCCGCGGCCCCTCATCCTTGGCCAGCGTCACCTGCTGATAGCTGACCTCCTTGGTGTCCTTGTTGACCACGGCCATTTTGGTCGTGATCGGCACGATCTCGTCGTTGAAGCGGCCGCCCTGCAACGCGGCGCCGACGCGGCGCTGGCATTCGAGGCTGTATTCGTCCTGCTTGTCGCGCCCGATTCCGTAGCGCTCGGCGACGACTTCCGCCGTCTCCAGCATCGACATGTACATCTCGGGCTTCATCGCCATCAGCTCGTCGTCGACGGCGTGGAACCTGTTCATGTGCTCGTTCTGCACTAGGCTGATCGACTCGATGCCACCACCGATCGCGATCTCGACGCCGTCGAGCATGACAGAGCGGGCGGCGACCGCGATCGCCTGCAGGCCGGAGGCGCATTGCCGGTCGATGGTGGTGCCGGCGACCGTCACCGGCAGCCCGGCGCGGATGGCGCCCTTGCGCGCGACGTTCATCACCATGGTGCCCTGCTGCATGGCGCAGCCCATCACCACGTCCTCGACCTCGCCGGGCGCGATGCCAGCGCGCTTCACCGCCTCGGCCATCACATGGCCGGCCAAAGTCGGGCCGTCGGTGTTGTTGAGCGCACCGCGATAGGCCTTGCCGACGCCAGTGCGCGCGGTGGAGACGATGACTGCATCTTGTGACATGCTTGCCTCTCTGAATCAGGCGACCGCGTCGAGCTGCGCGTAGCGCAGCACGTGATAGGCGGGATCGCCGAACTGGATGTTGATGGAGGAAATTCGCTTGAAGTAATGGCCGACATTGAGCTCGTCGGTCATGCCCATGCCGCCATGCAGCTGCACCGCCTGGTCGGCGACGAACTTGCCGGCATAACCGATCTTGGATTTGGCGCCGGAGGCGAGCCTGGACACGCCGGCCTCATCGTCGCTGAGACTGAGGCTGAGATGCTGCATCAGCGACAGCGCCTCCTGATGCGCGATGAACATGTCGACCATCCGATGCTGCAGCACCTGGAAGCTGCCGATCGTGACGCCGAACTGCTTTCGCGTCTTGGAATAGTCCAGGGTCGCCGCGTTCAGTTCGCCGATCGCGCCCACCGCCTCGGCGCAGAGCGCGCCGATGGCGCGGTTGCGGCAGGCCTCCAGCGCGGCGACGCCCTCGCCCTCGTTACCGAGCAATTCCGCGCGCACGCCGCGCAGGCTGATCTCGGCCGCCCTGCGGCCATCGATCGTCCTGAAGCTTAGCAGGTCGAGATTGGCGGCGCGGCGATCGACCACGAACAGGCTGACGCCGCCGCGATCGTGACGATGACCCGCGGTGCGCGCGGAGACGATCAGATAATCCGCCCATGGCGCGGCCAGCACCGCCGTCTTCTCGCCGGTGAGCACATAATCGTTGCCGTCGCGGCGCGCCGTGGTGGTGACGGTGGCGAGATCGAACCGCGAGCCCTTCTCGGTCCAGGCCAGCGCCCAAAGTTTCGTGCCTGCGATGATGTCGGCAATGAACGCTTGCTGCTGCGCGTCGGAACCTGCCTGTTCGATCAAGCCACCCGCAACGACGACCGTCTCGACGAAGGGCTCCACGACAAGATGCCGGCCGAACTCCTGCATGATGATCATGGTCGACAGCGGCCCGCCGCCGAGCCCTCCGACCGCTTCCGAGAACGGCGCGGCGAGCAGGCCGAGCTCGGCGAATTCAGCCCATTGCCTGCGGCCAAAACCCTCCTCGCTCGCGACGATCTTGCGGCGCGCGTCGAAATCATACTGGTCGCGCAGCAGCCGCTGGACGCTGGACCGCAACAATTCCTGCTCTTCCGTGAACTGGATATCCATCCGATCCTCGTTGCTTGTGGCTAGAGACCAAGCACCGCCTTCGCGATGATGTTGCGCTGGATCTCGTTCGATCCGCCGTAGATCGAGAGCTTGCGCGAGTTGAGGTATTTTTCCGACGCGGTGTGGCCGTAGTCCGGGCCCGGCATGAAGTGATTGGCGCTGACCGGATGCTCGCGGATCGCAAGCCCATAATTGCCGATCGCCCGATGCGTCAGCTCGGTGATATCCTGGAAGATTTCGGTGCCGCGGATCTTGAACAGCGAGGCCGCCGGTCCCGGGTCGATGCCGCGCGCCATCTGGGCGACGACGCGAAGCTCGGTCGCCTCCAGCGCCAGCACGTCGAGCTCGACGCGGGCAATGTCCCTGATGAATTCCAGATGCGCCGGATCGTCTTCCGGGATCTCTGCCTTCACGATCTTCTTCAGCCGCGCGATGTAGCGCGTCGAGCGGCCGATGCCGGCCATGCTGGTGCGCTCATTGCCGAGCAGGAATTTGGCGTAGGTCCAACCCTTGTTTTCCTCGCCGATCAGGTTCTCGGCGGGGACACGGACGTTCTCCAGGAAGACGTCGTTGACCTCGTGCGAGCCGTCGATGGTGATGATCGGGCGCACCGTGACGCCCGGCGACTTCATGTCGATCAAGAGGAACGAGATACCCGATTGCGGCTTGGCAGTGGGGTCGGTGCGGACCAGGCAAAAAATCCAGTCGGCGTGCTGCGCCAGCGTGGTCCATGTCTTGTGGCCGTTGACGATGTAATGATCGCCATCGCGCACCGCCTTGGTGCGCACGGTGGCGAGATCGGAGCCGGAGCCCGGCTCCGAATAACCCTGGCACCACCAATCCTCGCCGGACAGGATGCGCGGCAGGAACTTCTTCTTCTGCGCATCGTCGCCGAACGTGTAGATCACCGGGCCGACCATGGTGACGCTGAACGCCAGCGGCGGCATCGTGCCGGCGCGCGTCGTCTCCTGCTCGAAGATGAAGCGGCGGGTGATCGACCAGCCGGGCCCGCCATATTCCTTAGGCCAGAGCGGCGCGATCCAGCCCTTCTTGTGCAGGATGCGATGCCACAGCAGCATCTGCTCCTTGGAGAGATCGGTCTCCGGATTGGCGACGCGCATCTCCGCCGGGTAGTTGTCCTTGATGAAGGCGCGAACCTCATCGCGGAACGCCGCATCTTCAGGGGATAGCGCGAGCTCCATCTGCAGTGCTCCCTACCACTTCTCGCCGAAGGGCCGGATTTCCAGCTCGAAGGTCCAGGCGCTCTTCGGCTGCTGATAGAGCTGCCAATAGGCGCCCGCGACCGATGCCGGCGGCATCAAGAGATCGGGATTGTCGAGCGCGTTCGGGCCGAGCGCCTCGATGCGGCGCTGCCTCACCCATTCGGTATCGACGCCGGAATCGATGATCAGATGCGCGACATGGATGTTCTTCGGCCCCAACTCGCGGGCCATCGCCTGCGCCACGGCACGCAAGCCGAACTTGGCGCTGGCAAACGCGGCATAGCCGCTGCCGCCGCGGAGTGACGCGGTCGCGCCGGTGAAGAAGATGTTGCCCTCGCCGCGCGGCATCATCAGCCGCGCCGCCTCGCGCCCAGCCAGGAAGCCGGAGTAGCAGGCCATCTCCCAGACCTTGCGGAACACCCGCTCGGTGGTCTCGAGGATCGGGAAATTGACGTTGGCCCCGATGTTGAAGATGCAGACCTCAAGCGGCGCATGCTTGTCGGCGTCGTTGAGGAAGGCCGTGATCTCCTCCTCCTTACGCGCATCGAGCGAACGCGCATGGATCTCGCCGCCGGCAGCCTCGATCTCCTTGACCAGCGGCGCCAGCTTGTCGCCATTGCGGCGGCCGGCGAAGATCGTAAAGCCTTCGGAGGCGAACTTCTTGGCGATCTCGCCGCCGATGAAATCGCCGGCACCAATGACGGCCACCGTCCTGTTTCGCTTCTGCATGGTGTACTCCGGTCTTGTTTGAGTGAACTGGCTCGCGGCGACGGCTCAGTCTCAGCCGCGCAGCGATTCCGCCAGCTTGTGCTTCAGCAGCTTGCCCGTCGATGTCGCGGGCAGCGCGTCCATCAGGATAATCTCCGACGGACGCTTGTACGAGGTGAGTTGCGGGGCAATATGCGCCATCAGGTCCTGTACGGTGGCGGTCGAGCCCTTGATCAGCTGCACAAAGGCGACCACCTCCTCATTGCCCTCGACCGGCCGGCCGACCACGGCGCACTGCACCACAGCGTCGTGCGTGCTCAGCACCGCCTCGATCTCGGCCGGATAGACGTTGAACCCGGAGCGGATGATCATCTCCTTGGTCCGCCCGACGATATAGAGCGCATCATTCTCGAAGCGGGCCAGATCCCCGGTGTTGAACCAGCCGTCGGGATCGATCGCCTTGGCGGTCAAATCGGGCGCGCGGTAATAGCCGCGCATCACGTTCGGACCGCGGACGTGAAGCTCACCGACTTCCCCTGCCGCAACCGGCTTGAGGTCACGGCCGACCAGTTTTGCCTCGAGGCCCGGCATGACGGTGCCGACCGCATGATCCGCACGCGGATTGTCGGGCCGGACGCCGGAGATGCCCGGCGAGCATTCGGTGATGCCGTAACCGTTGAGCAGCGGCAGCCCGAGCTCCTGCTCGACCCGGGATTTGAGATCGAGGTCGAGCGGCGCGCCGGCCACCGAGATCACCCGCAACCGGCCGCGATCGAGCTTCGGCAGGCCGGCATTGCGCCGGTATTCGAGCAGACGCTGATAGGTCGCGGGCACGCCGTTCAGGATCGTGATGCCCTCTTCAGTCATCGCCTCGACCAGCGCGGCCGGATCGTATTTCGCCACCAGACGCACGGTGGCGCCGATCATCAGGGTCATGGTCAGCAACGAGATGCCGACGATATGCGAGATCGGCAGCACGCAATACTGCACGTCGTCGGCCGCCATCTTTCGGAAGCTTGCCGTCGCCCGGGCGCTGAACAAGAGATTGCGATGGGTCAGCATCACGCCCTTCGGCGTGCCCGTGGTGCCGGAGGTGTAGATGAGGACCGCGACCTGGTTGGCGCCGCCGGCCTCGACCGGCTCCGCCACGGTTGCCAGGTTCAAGCCGGTGACGGCGATGCCGCGGAGCGGCCCGACATCCTGCACGGCGGCCTCGTAACGCGCGGCATGCGTAGCCGCCTCCTGCGAGACCTCGGCGGTCAGCAGCACGCGGCGGGCGCCGCTGTGATCCCTGATCTGGTCGAGCTCACGCGGCGACAGCCGGGGATTGACCACGATGGACCAAGCATCGAGCCGGCTCGCCGCCAGCAGCAGGCAGGCGAGCGGGATCGAATTCTCGCTCACGATCATCATGCGGTCGCCGGCGCGGATGCCGAGCGCCCGCAGCGCCTCGGCGACGCGACTGACCGCCCGATCGAGCTCGCGGTAGGTCAGCCGCATCTTGTCGTCGATCAGCGCCGGATGATCCGGCGTCGCCCCGACGTGGTGATCGATCACCTCGTGGATGCGGTTCGGCAAGCCTTCCACACTTCCTTCAAACTGGGTCGACGCCTGCACTGAAACCTCCCTGTGACAGCCCTTTGGGCCTGATTTGTTGTATTGAGGAATTTTCCCGCTCAGGCGGTCTTGCGCCGCCCCGCGGCCAGCTGCGCGACGATCTCGTCCTCGACCTCGCGCAGCTTGTCCTTGCCGAAGAAGATCTCGTCGCCGACGAAGAAGGTCGGCGAGCCGAACGAGCCGCGCGCCACCGCGTTGCTGGTGTTGTCGATCAGCTTCTTCTTCACCTCGTCCTGCTGGGCGCGGGCGATGATGCGGTCGATATCGAGGCCGGAAGACAGGAACGCTTCGCGGAACACCTGCGGATCGTCCATCTTCTTGGGCTCGGACCACATGTGGTGATAGGCAGCGCGAAAGTACGGCTCGAACAGCCCTTCGAAATCGGCAGCGACGACGCCGCGCATCAGCATCAGCGTGTTGACCGGAAAGAACGGGTTGGTCTTGAACGTCGTGATGTTATGGCGGCGCAGGAAGCGCTCGGTCTCGAGCGCGTTGTACTCGGGCTTGTTCTTGATGCCGCGCAGCGACTCGCCGGGCGACATGTTGCCGGTCGCCTTGTAGACACCGCCGAGCAGCACCGGGATGTAGTCGAACTTCACGCCGGTGCGCTTCTCGATGTCGGGCAGCGCGAGTTCCGCGAGATAGGCGTTCGGACTTCCAAAATCGAAGTGGAATTCGACCTTGAGCGGAGCTGCCATGGAACGCCCTTCCCTTCGAGTGCCAGCAGCCGTCAGCCGCCGCGTTGATCGAGCCGAGACCTTAAGTTCTATTTTAGAACTGTCAATATGATATTTGTCATCCAATGACCAAGTCACGGCTGCAGGCGAGGCATCCTATTGAAATGACATTAGTTCTGTTTTAGAATTTAATCGGTGATGTCGGCGCAGACCGCAGGAGATGCTGATGAAATGGGATGCCCTCGAGGAGGAACCGTGCTCGGTGGCCCGCACGGTGGCTGTTATCGGCGACCGCTGGAGCCTGCTGGTCCTGCGCGAATGTTTCCTGCGCATCCGCAGGTTCGATGACTTCCAGGCGTCGCTCGGGATCACGCGGCATCTGCTCGCCGACCGGCTGAAGAAGCTGGTGCGGTTCGGCGTGCTGCGCAAGATCCCCTATCAGGAAGCGCCGAAGCGCTACGAATACATCCTGACGCAGAAGGGGCTCGACCTTTATCCGATCATCATGTCGATCGTGCACTGGGGCAACGTCCACATGGTCGATTCGCGCGGCCGGCCGATGCTGCACGAACACAAGACCTGCAAGAAGATGTTCGATCCCGTCATGGTCTGTTCGGAATGCGGCGAGCCGCTGAGCGCGAAGGCGGTCCACGTGCATCCGGGCCCCGGTGCGCGGAAATCATCACCGGTGCACGCCAAGGCGCAGGAGCGAGCCAAGCGCGCCGCTGACTAGACCTGGATGCTGTTCGCGAAGCCGGCGCCCCGCGCTCGCGGTTGCTCAGTGTGACGGCGCAGCCGTCAGCGCGACATTGCCGCCAAGCAGGCAGCCTACGGGGCGGCCGCCGGCGAAGCCGATGCGGACCCGGATCTCGGACAGCCGCCCCATCGCCCTGCCCTGTAGGATACGAATCTCGTCGTCATCAGGAGCGACCAGGCCGTAGTCGAGTAGGCCGAACGCCAGCGCCGCGGCCGCAATGCCGGTCGCGGCATCCTCACGATAGCCGGAGGAGCGCGGGAATTGCCGCGCCTCGAACAGGCGAGCTCTTCGGTCGATCACGGCGAATGGATAGAGCCCGGTCGATCCGATCCGGCCGCAGACGGCCTCGACGTCCCCTGTCGCGGGATCGAGGGCATTCAGCGCTTCGGGGGAGCGCATCGGAACGAGTGTCTTGATCCGCGATGTGACGGCATTGCACGGCGTCGCCGCGTCGATCGCCTCCAGCCCGACAGCGAGCGCCCGCAGCACGTCATCGCGTTGCGCCGTGGTGAGCGGAACGGTCTTCCCGACCGGCTGGGTGATCTGGACACTGGGCTCGCCGTGACGATCCCGGCTGATGAAGCCGGTGACCGGACCGCTGCGCGTCGAGATCCGGATGGTGTCGCCCGGCAACCTTCCCTGGCGCGCAAGCAGCCAGAGCGCACCGATGGTCGCGTGGCCGCACATTTCCATTTCGTGGTTCGGAACGAAGAAGCGGAACGTGGCGTCGAAGTCGTCGCTCTGTGCCGGCAGCACGAAGCCGGATTCGTGACCATGGCGGCGGGCAACATCCTGCATCTCGGACGCGCTCATGCCGCTTGCATCCACCACGATCGGACAGGGATTGCCGCCCCGCCCATCCACCGTGAACACGCTGACCAGTTCGGCTGTCGTCATGATGTCCCTCGCCTGTCTCGCCGTCCCTACTTGACCAGCGTCGCGCCGGTCTCCGGATGCTGCAGCCAGCCGAGCAGCGCCTCGTGGAAGCGCGCCGGCGCCTGGATCTGCGGCGAATGGCCGAGGTCGGGGAATTCGATCAGCTGCGCATGCGGAATCCGCTTCACGGCCTCCTTGCCCAGCACCGGATAATTGCCGAGCGTCTTGCGGATCTCCGGCGGCGCGGTGTCCTTGCCGATCGCGGTGGTGTCCTTGTCGCCGACAAAGAGCAGCGTCGGCGGCTTGATCTGCTCGAATTCGTAGAACACCGGCTGGGTCGCGATCATGTCGTAGAGCCGCGCCGAGCTCGACGCCACGGCGGCGCGGCCCTCTCCGCGATACATGCCGGCCAGCATCTGCACCCACGTCTCGTAGGACGCATCCCAGGTGTCGGCGTAATAGGTGGCGCGCTCATAGGCGCGGATGCTGTCCGCGGTGACGCGCGTCTCACGCTGCATCCAGCCGTCGAGGCTGAGCCACGGCACGCCCTTGGCCTTCCAGTCCTCCAGCCCGATCGGATCGACCAGCACCAGGCGGTCGGTGGCCTCCGGATACATCAGGGCATAGCGCATCGCCAGCATGCCGCCGGTCGAGTGGCCGACCATGATCGAATGCGCGATCCCGAGCGAGGCGAGCAGCGCGCGGCTGTTGCCGGCCAGCTGCTGGAAGGTGAACTGATAGCGTTCAGGCTTGCTGGATTTGCAGAAGCCGATCTGGTCCATCGCGATCACGCGATAGCCGGCGCCGCTGAGCGCCTTGATGGTGCCGTCCCAGGTCGCGGCACAGAAATTCTTGCCGTGCAGCAGCACCGCGGTCTGGCCGTTCGGCGTCGCCGGCTTGACGTCGAGATAGGCCATGTCGAGTTCCTGCCCCTGCGAGCTGAAGCGATAATGCTCGACCGGATAGGGATAGTCGAAGCCCTGCAGCTCCGGTCCATAGGCCGGCTCGGCGGCCGATTGCGCCCATGCGTTGGACGATCCGAGCGCAACGGTCGCGGCGACGGCAAGGTGAAACAGGGTTTTCAGGTGCATCTCGACAAATCCAGAACACGGGGACGACTTGGTGATGCCGTAGCCGAACGCGTGGGCGCCATCCAGCGCCCAGCGATGATTTGTTCGTGATCCCGCGTGAAACTACGCCGGATCGAACGCCCGGATCGGCGGCAGATTGCCGTTGAAACGCTCGACCTCGACGCTCGTCAGCTGGCCGGTGCAGCCCTGCGCGAAGGATGACGTGCCGATGTCGCGCGTCAGCACGTTCGGATTGCCGTGCACGCAGAGCGGCGCTTCCTCCTCGGGATCCATCGGATCGTACCAGGCGCCGGTCGGCAGCTGAACCACGCCGGGCGCGATGCCGTCGGTGACATGCACCGCGGCGAGGCAGGCGCCGCGCGCGTTGAAGATGCGGATGATGTCGCCGTCGGCGATGCCGCGCGGCTTGGCGTCGCGCGGGTTCATGCGCGCGACCTCGCGGCCGCGATGCTTGGCGTCAAGCGAGTGACCGCCGAAGTCGAGCTGGCTGTGCAGGCGCGTCACCGGCTGGTTGGCGACCAGGAAGCACGGCGCGCCTGATGTCGGCGTGTCGGTCTTCGCGAGCCAGACCGGATGGCCCGGACAGTCGGCATCGCCATGGCTAGCGATCTTCCGCGAGAAGATCTCGATGCGGCCGCTCGGCGTCGGCAGCGGGCGCGCGACGGGGTCCTCGCGGTATCGACGCAGCGAGCCGCCATCGTCGAGATGCTGCGGCACGACCAGGCTGCCGCGCGCCCAGAACTCCTCGAAGCTCGGCGCTTCGAGCCCGCGCGCGGCGAGCGCCTTGCGGGTCGGCTCAAAGAGATGTTCCAGCCATTGCCGCGAGGTGCGTCCTTCGGTGAAGGGCTCGCGGGCCCCGAGCCGCTCGGCGAGATCGGCGAAGATCTCGTAGTCGTCGCGCGCAAGGCCGAACGGCTCGGCGATCCGGTGCATCGCGACCATCAAGGGATCGTTGCTGGAATAGCCGATGTCCTCGCGCTCCAGCGTCATGGTCGAGGGCAGCACGATGTCGGCGTGACGCGCCGTGGCGGTCCAGGCGAGTTCGTGCACCACCAGCGTGTCGAGCCGCGCAAACGCCCTGCGCAGGCGGTTGAGGTCCTGGTGATGGTGGAACGGATTGCCGCCGGCCCAGTAGACGAGGCGGATGTCCGGATAAGTCCGCGTCTCGCCGTTGTAGCGATAGCTGGTGCCGGGATTGAGCAGCATGTCGGCGATGCGCGCCACCGGAATGAAGTCGGCGACGCCGTTGCGGCCCTGCCCGAGCGTCGGTCCGGGCACCGCGTTGACGCGGCGGCCGTAATAGCCGATCGCACCGAGCGAATAGGCGTAGCCGCCGCCGGGCAGGCCGATCTGGCCGAGCGCCGCCGCCAGCACCATGCCCATCCACACCGGCTGCTCGCCATGCTCGGCGCGCTGCAGCGAATGCGAGACGGTGATCAGCGCGCGACGGCCGGCAAGCCGGCGCGCGAGCGTCTTGATAGTGCCGGCATCGATGCCGCAGATCGCCGCGGCCCATTCGGCGCTCTTGGGCACACCGTCGCTCTCGCCGGTCAGATAGCGCAAAAACACCGGCCAGCCCTCGGTGTAGCGATCGAGGAAGGCCTGGTCGTGCAGGCCCTCACTGACGAGCGTATGGACGATGCCGAGCATCAGCGCGGTATCGGTGCCGGGTGTCGCCGTCAGCCATTCTGCGCCGGCCTCGACGGGCAGATCGTCGCGCAACGGACTGACCAGGACGAACGCGCAGCCGCGCCGGTGCGCGGCTTCCATCGCGCCGCGCTCGACATGCTTGCTGATCGAGCCGCCCGCCACCATCGAGTTCTTCAGTGCCATGCCGCCGAACGCCAGCACGATGTCGGTCTCGGCCGCGATCTGCTCCCAGGTGACATTGCGCTTGGTGATGTCCTCGTAGCCGGTCAGGATCTGCGGCAGCAGCACCGAGGACGCGCCCGAGGAATAGGTGTTCACCGAGCGGACATAGCCGCCCATGGCGATGTTGAGGAAGCGATGCACCTGGCTCTGCGCGTGATGGAAGCGGCCCGCGCTGGACCAGCCGTAGGAGCCGCCGAACACCGCGCCGGGGCCGATCGTGTCGCGGATCCGCGTCAGCTCGCCGCCGAGCAGGTCGAGCGCCTGCTCCCAGCTGACCGAGACGAAGTCGTCGCGGCCGCGGCGATCGTCCGGACCGGGCCCACGCTCGAGCCAGCCGCGGCGGATCGCGGGCTGCGCGATGCGCGCCTGATGGCGCAGTGCGCCGGGGAAATTGTTGATGATGCGGTTCGGATCGGGGTCGGCGGCATAGGGCCTGACTTCGAGACCCGCCTTGCCGAGCCGCGCCGAGAACACGCCCCAATGCGAGGTGTGCGGCTTGAAACCGTCGGACAAATCGAGGCCGGGATCGGGGTGGCCAATGGTCTCGCTCATCGATGCTCCTTCATCCCAGGCCGGCGCCGCGCCTGTAGCAACATTCCCGCCAGTATAATGATCCAATCGGCGCACGGTACCCGCTAACACGGACCGCACCGTGCCTTGCCGGCATGACTGCGGGCGACGGCGGCGGAACTCCCCGCCGGGGCCGCGCCGCCAAAATATCGAAAACAACCCCATGCAAAGGAGCCGACGGCCGCCGGCGCTCGAATGGCGACTTGACACGTCGGGCAAATCAGCGGCACACTTCCAATATTCCGAAATCGTGTAACCGCCCCCCTCGCCCGCAACAGCGGGCGCGCGGATGGCGCTTGCCGCCCAAAACCCTCCCCACAATTGACATCGCACCGGCTGCCGCAGCGAGCGATCGTCTGCGCGTTTGCCGCGCGCGTTCCAGGGACTATCGACATGACACCTGCACCCGAAATCACCGTGCCGACGATGCCCGCCGCCCCTGCGCAGACCCAGGCTGCCGCAGCCCCGCGGATCAAATTCTCCTCGCACGGCTTCTGTATCGACCATCCTGATCCCGAGCTCGGCGCACAGCTGATGGCGAACGCGCTGGGGGTCGCCGACCGCGACGCGATGGACGGCATCCTGCGGCAATTGGTCAAGGCCAGCGTGAGCGGCGGCAAGCCCTGCGAGGTCAACCTCGCCTTCATGATCTCGATGGTGAGAAGCATCGGTCCGCGGGATTCCGTCGAGGCCATGCTGGTGGCGCAGATGGTGTCGGTTCATGTGATGGCGATGCGATGCGCGCATCACCTCGCGCACGCGAAAGACCTCGCCCAGCACGACAGCGCCGCGCGCGCATTGGGCCGGCTCGCGCGCACCTTTCCCGCCCAGATCGAGGCGCTGAACCGCCACCGCAGCCATGGCGAGCCCGCCATCACCGTGCAGAACGTCAAGGTCGAGGACGGCGGCAACGCGATCGTCGGCAACGTCACGCAGCATGCGCGCGTGATCGTGTCCGACACCAGCCCGGCATCGGCGGCGCGGAATGCGCCGAGGGCCGCGGGTTCGAGGCGACGGCGGAATTCCGCCGATGCCGGGCGGGACGCTCAGGCATGAGCGGCCACATCCAAACGACCGGCCCGATGCTGGCGAGCCGGCGTTGCGGCGCCAGGACCCGCTGCGGCGGTTCTTGCCGCGCGCCGGCCGTGCGCGGCAAGACGCGCTGCCGCATGCACGGCGGCGCAAAGGGATCCGGCGCGCCACGGGCGAACCGGAACGCGCGCAAGCACGGCCGGTTCACGGGGGATGCGATCGCCGAGCGAAGGCAGATCCGGGCGTTGTTGGGAGACGTGCGGAGGATGCTGGAAGGGATGAAGTGATTGCGTTTCGCAAATGGCCGCACGCCTCAACGACCAATGGGCCGCCGGGCGCGAAATCCCGCTGGCCCATTCCCGCTAAAGCATGATCCGGAAAAGTGCGAAGCGGTTTTCCCTCGCGACAAACGCGGGACGCGTTTGCGCGGAGATCATGCTCGAACAAAGAGCTAAAGCGCGATGACGATTCAACCTAATCTCATCGCGCTTTAATGGATCATGAGGGCTGCGGCGATGCCGAACGCCGTGAGCGTTGCAACGGCCAAACTCATCAGGGTTATCGCTACAGGCCTCGGCATACGTTTAAACCCGCTTACGCAGTAAAAGCTTGCCGGTTGCCGGACATTGCGCGTTCCGCGAAGACGACGCACCCCGTAGCGGCCCCGCGAGCAAAGATCCGGATTCCCGGCGGTCAGTGCACGAAAGCCAGCATCAGCGCAAAGGTGACCAGCGCGTAAGTGCTGGTGACGGTGATGCCCAAATACAGACGCTCCATTCCGGCCTCCTGACCTCAAGGCGCCGCCCCCGCGCCATCAACTTAGCGCCCGCTCCGGCACCGGGCAGCTGGAATTCCGGGTCATGGTAAATCTACGGGACCGTCCATCCGGGCTAGCCCCTGTAAGCTGCCGGCGCCGATCCTGTGGGCTCTTTGCATCCGACTGAGGAAGTACCCCTCTCTTTCCAATTGCCGGCCTGTCGGGCTTAGCACCGTACCGGACGTGAAGGCGGAGGACGGCGGCTGCGAGATCGTCGGCAACGTCACGGCCAAGCCTCGTTTATTCGTCTGGTTGGAAGCCCTCCGGCATTCGAGGAGGACCGTCATCATTCGGCTGATTGCAGGCCGGACAGGGCGCACCGGCGCCTCCGCAAGCGCAGGCGCGCGGACTGGTCCAGGGCTGGTCCTGATGGTTCTCACACACCCATCTTGTGTCGTCGCAAAAAATGCAGCGAGGCTTGCTCATAGATCTTCTCGCACCCCACGAAAGAACGGATGCCGCACCCTGCCCTCGGCGGATTTGGCGCGGTACTCGATTTCGGCCAGCACCTTCGGCTCGACCCAGATCGCCTTGTGTGCAATGCGCTTGGTGTAGGGCTGCGTCTTGCGGATCAGCGGCGTCAGGCGTTTGCGGAGATCGGCGGCCGAGGCCTTGTCGAAGCCGTGGTCGACCTTGCCGGCGTAGATCAGCTCGTTGCCCTTGCGCCGGCCGACGTAAATTCCGTCCCATTCGTTGTCGTCCAGTGCAAAGCCGGCGATAGTCAACGTCTCGCGCTGGGCGCAGGTTTTCTTGACCCAGTCCCGGCTGCGAGTGCCAGTCGGATACACGCTGTCGGCAACCTTCGACACCACGCCCTCATAGCCGAGCCTACAGGCATGCGCGAACATCTTGGGGCCGTCCACCTCGAAGCTTTCGCTGAACTGGACCTCGGTGCCAGCGACGAGCTTCTTCAGCAGCGCTTTACGCTCCTTCAGCGGCAGCTTCCGGAGATCGCGGCCATTGAGATAGAGCAGATCGAAAGCCACTATCACGATCCTGGTCGACTTACCGCGCAGCTCGTTCTGCAGCACGGAGAAGTCGGTCTTGCCGTTTGCCGAGGGAACGACGATCTCGCCGTCGATGATGGCTGATGATGCGGAAATGTGCCAGGCGTCTTGGACCACCTTCTTGAAGCGCCTGGTCCAGTCGTTGCCACGCCGGGTGTAGATCTTCACGTCTTCATTGGCGATGTGAGTCTGAACCCGGTAGCCGTCGAACTTGATCTCGTGAATCCAGCGTGCGCCGCGTGGGACTTTCTCGATCGGCGATGCCAGCGCCGGCGCGATGAAACCGGGAAAGAGCGCCTTGGTCCCGATCGCCTCGGGCTTCCTACGCTGAAACGCCACAACGCAACTCCACAAACAATAAGCTGATTCAAACTGGCGCAATCGCAATCGTTCCGACGCGGGTCCGCAAATGGAACGGTCGATCATAAACCGAGTTGGCCCTCATCGACAGGGAGGCCGGAATGGCAAAGAAAGCGAAGAAGCAGACCGCGCGCGGTCGCAAGCAGGACCGAGCGCGCGTCGCCGGCGGGCAGGATTACGAAGTGCGCTATGAGGCGAAGAAGACCGGCAAGTCGGCCGCATCGGTGAAGAAGGCCGTCAAGAAGATCGGCACCAGCCGGAAGCGAGTTGAGCGCCGGCTCGGGTCGGCGATGAAAAGGTCGTTAGGAACGGCACCTTCGAAGCGACGTTAGCAATGTGCTGCTCGCGGCAGAGCGGCATCATGGATGAAAGTGCCCCGGCTCTTGCCCCCGAAGACCGGGGCACATTCTCGATCAGTTTGAGCGGCCCCGGCTGGCACCTCGCTGGGGCACCGAATCGGCCTCGGCATGTCCTCTCGCTGGGGCCGTTTCGCTTCGGGGAACACGCAGCAGTCCACGACGTTGAGTCGCCACGTGGGACTACTTGCCGGCCTCAGCACTCTCCCCGGGAGCTGGGGTCTTTTTTGTCGCGAGTCGTAAACAGCTTCTCCAAAGTCTCAGCCTGCTCTTTTGTCAGCTTCTCGGCGAACGCGCCGTTCTTTTCTATCTGGGCTGGTCCTTTGAGTTCGCTATCGTAGACCATCCATCCGTTGCCACCCTGCCGAACGAGGAAACGTCCCCGCATCGGGCGTCCAATAAATTCCATCTGCAACCACCATCTGCGAAATACGAGCTCGTCGATTAGCTCGAAGGATGGAGCGCCCGGCATTGAACTATGTGAATCGTGACGATCAACTTTGGACAAGCGCCACTTGGCTTTCGCGGCGAACTGAAAACGGCCCCAACCGGGGGGCCGCCAACCCGAACGATACGGGTTTTCCTCTGGCAGTCGGGGGGGCACCTTGGCTGACCAGAAGCGCCAATTAGACGCTGATCCCCTCTCGATGGTTCCTTGCCTGACGCGCATATTCGGGAAAAGGTGGCAATTGGACAGTTGCGTAAGCAACAGCTCCGTCGGATCGCACCCCGACAATATTTGATGACTGGCCTAATTAACCTGGGATATTTCCATCCCATGCAAACCGCTGCAATCCACGCGCCGTGATCGTTGAGTTGATGCCGGAGAGAGCTTTGCACGCTAAGCCATGGTCCGAAGAGGACGAACAGCAGTTGCTAAAGTTGATGCGAGAGACAGCCATGACGCAGTTCGAGATCGCCCGGAAGCTGGGACGCACGGAAGCTGCGGTAAGCAATCGGCTCACGGTCATCAGAAAGCGGAAACAGGTTTTCGGTGCCCAGTCCTCTCGAAGGACGACCGGGAAATAGGAACCAAACGGCCGAGTGCCGGTTTTGGCGAGAAGGAAATCATGGCAATTCGGCCTCGGTGCGCTCGGACTGCGCTGGGGCCGTTTTTGCGAAGAGCCGCCACTGGGGTGGGCTACACAGGCCTAATTTTCGGTTTCAGCTTACGATCGATCAGCATCTCGGCCCGGCGCTTTGCTAGTTCTGCCAATCGTGTGCGCACGGTATGGCGGGTCGTTTCTCCGCCGATCTCAATGATGATCTCGAACTGATCATCATATAGGCGTTTTACTTCGAACGTGACGCCCCTGTGGGTGAAGGTGCTTGGCATACGCAAGGGATAGCAAATCGATGTGCTGTCCTTGCACCGGGATGCTACGGGAAATTGTCCCACTGTAGGAATGGAGCCATGCAAGGCCACTTGCGCAGGGTGGCCTTAATCTCCCGCGTCGCTGAGTAGCGGACTTCCTAGGTTGAGGCCTTCATGGTCCGCTCGACCTCATCAGCTAGCTCCCGGTGGCGTGCCGCCAGCTTGGCAAACAGCTCTTTCTTTGTCGGATTGGTCGCCAGCTTGCTGATCAGCTCGCACTCTTCCGCTTCGACGCGAAGCTTCTCTAAGTGCGCCTGCATGTCCTTCATTTTGGGCTCCCGATGCCGAGACCATATTTGTGGAACTCATGCGACGCGTCAACCGTGCGCTAGATGCGAAAGCCGGCGGTGTACCGTCGGGCGCTCAGACTATCGGGCGCTGTCCTAGTTAGGACACTCGCAGAGGAGAATTAGGACACCCTGCATCCAACCCTGGATGCCTACGCTTGATCTGGGTCAATTATCGCCACCATGAGCAAGCTCTCTTCGTGGAATGGTCGAGGAGCGGCATGCTGCGCATTTGCCTTGGTTCGTCACCGAGCCAGGTCAAACCGACGCGCTCACGTTGGGCATGGGCGTTTTCCTAGTCCTGTTCATGGGGTTGGAATTGTCCTATTCCGCATCCTGTGCAAGCCGACGCAAATGGTGCCGGCGGAGCAGAAGACTAAAGCCACGTTCGTCGCGACGCTTTGCGTGCTCGCCATGTTTCAGCCCGGCACCTTCTTCTGGGTTGGGGCCGTGCTGGTCGCGATGACTGACATTCCCGACTTCACCCCGGTATTCCACCGGATCGCAGACGCCGTGAGGCGGATCGAAAGGCGACGGAAGGGCGCCCCGCGTTAAGCATCCGGACGATTTCTTTACCTTTGGTTTACGCAAGTTAATTGACTGGCTCACGCTTTGGCTCGATCATCCGGGCACTGGGCAGGGCGGTTTCATTAAGGACAATTTTTTGAGGCCCAGAGGGGCTAGCCCGATTACCGACAGCGGCGGCTCGGCAAGCAATGGGAATGAGGAACGGCCTCAGCACTGCCTCCAAGGGTGCTGGGGCCGTTTCTTGGGGTATCAGACTTGGCCGCCGTTGTTGTCGGCATCGCTTGGTTGAAGTCCTGCGCGCGCCCTGTCGATGAACGCAGGAGCGCCAGCGCCAAGATAGAAAGCTGTGATCGCGCTATTTGCGTCAGGGCCACGGGAATGAAACCGGCGAGTACAGCGAGAGTTGCGCGCATTAATAGATGGAAGGCTTGTTGTACGGAGGCGGACACGATCCACCGTTGTCGGATGCCGCCTTGACAGCGACAATCACCTCGACGGCCACGCTACCGAAAACACTCGCTTTTCACATCAATAGGGCGATAGCCACTATCGCGATGGGGCTCAGCCCGAGCGCCACGATGAGCGCGCTAAAAGGTAGGTCCCTACTCATGACACAACCCCTGCGTTTGGGGTTGAAATCCTATTCCTGAATGTCGGATGGCCACTAGTGCAATTTGTGCCACCGCGCTGAGGCGGCCTTACTCTCTCGCGTCGTCTTGGGACAAATAGGGGTCTGGCTTTCCTAAAAGCCGGAATGACAAGCGTATCCGCTCCTGAGACCTAACGAACTGTTCAGCGGCGCGTTGGTTGGCCGCCTCCATGCGGCGCATTAAGGCTTCATAGCGAGCAAGCTGGAACCGGTAGTCATCCCACATGGCCTCGCCTCCGGCTGCGATATTAACGCAGGTTAGGAAGCGGGGGTTCCGGGGATGGTTCACGTCTAGAAGCCGATAATGCTGGTCACCAGTCCGGCGAGCATGGCGGCACTAAAGATCGCCACGCCGAGACAGACTCGAGCGGCCATCGAATAGGGGTCGACATGGGGGTGGTTGGTCATGGCGCGCGGCCTAGATCGGCGCCCGTAAACCTGGAGACATCAGCCAATCCGTCAAATGAGCGGCTGTCTCGTCTTGCCGCGCCTTTCTAATCAGGGCTTCTTTTTTGGCTGATGGGGGGAGTGCCTTGGCCTGCGAGCGCAGGCGCATCGCCTCGTCGGCTAGACGTTCTTCCAGAGATTGGGTCTGCTTGAAACGACGCCGCTTGCTGGTCATGGCGCTGCTTCCTGCTGGTGTTGGGCGGGAGCGCTACCGGGGGCGATCTCATCACCGATAGATGCCGCTGGCCGTGCGGTGATGTTCCGTTAACGAATCGGAAGGTGCGACGTTCCTAGGCCCTGCCGGAACTCCATTCACGCACGGAGAAGACCGGGTTCCAGCACTGGTCGATCGGATCTGACGCGCCTTGAGGGGAATTAGGATAACTGATGCCGGCGGACTTCTCCGAGCCTCATGTTGAGCGCCAGGACGTGCTCGGCGGCAAGACGTCGCTGAATTATGCTAGCGGCCCATCCTTCCGGGATTTCGTCCAGCACGCGGTCGACCGCTTCGTCGCGCGAGGTCGCGGCGAGCCAGATTTGGATCTCGCCCTCATCGGTCGTCACACGGACTAGATGAACCTCGGTCGCCTGTTGCATGAGCAATAAAAGCGGAATCGAGAGAGTCGTTTCAACGTTCTTCGCTTAAGTTAAGCCTGGAACCGCGATTAGGGCGCTATCCCTGACATGCCTACTTTAATGCGGACGCGAAGGCCGTGGCGCAAGCTCCCTGTATGTTCAGGCTCGGTCAACACGACGGCGTCGAGTGCAGCCTCATGGCGTTGGCGGCGATATCGTTCGTAGCGCTCATCGCAGGCATAGGCGCCCTGTTGATCGGCTGAGCCTGTCATCTCATGGATTGATCCAACCGCCTTGGCCTCAGCGTGTACCCCCTCGTTGGGGCCATTCTTTGGCGCGTGACTTCAGTGTGTGATCTTGAGGTGGCCGGCCACCCGATCCTCGTTGTTCGCCAGTACCTCATAATCGTCTGCGAGCTTGAGGTAGGCCCGACGTATTCCGTCGTCCGCCGCGTACGACGACAGTGTGCGATATTCTTCTGCTACGTGTCTGTGCCTGGCCGCCTCAGCAGCGTAATCGTCCGAAGTCATGAGCATGGGCTCCCTGACTGACCTGACCCTACCAAATCATGTTGGCTAAGCGAACAGGTCTTTGCCCGGCTGCAGCATTCTCACGAACGTCTCGATTTCGTGGTACTCGAGCCAGCCCTGATCCTTGGCGTACTCCAAGCCGGCCCACTACTCAGCCGGCGTCGCCTTGTCCTGGCAGAGCATCGGATAGTTGATCTTCTCGATGTAGATCCGGCCGTCCTGGATCGGCTCGAAGGCGCGGGCGTGCTCCATGATCCGGCGCGCGGCTTTCTCCGGGTCGGAGTAGGAGCGGTCAGCCACTTTAAGACCGGGCCAGATTGGCAGGTCGCCTGCCTTCGGGATGCTTGTCGATTGTCCGCTTCGCTGCAGCGATCGCTTCCTGAGTGCGTTGATAGGTCATTGTTCTGATGGTTTGGCCGCCGGCGATCGGCGTGACTTCGACCAAGAACCCACCGCCGGGTTGCTCGATAATCACCAATCGGTGCGCTAGATATTCAAGTTCATCCGTCACGTTAGTGAACTCGTTCTGGATTTCGGAACAAGTGGGTAAGGCCTGGAATGTTCCAATGGTGAGGTGGGATTTTGGGCGCAGCATGCTCTGCGACGGTGTCAGCGCTCTCCCGGCCACCAGGTTGAGGGCGGGTTCATGGCGGAGATCTTAGTCGTCCGCAGTGCCACAAGATGCCTGCGCTTGAACGGGTAGCCGGAGCGTCGCGAGCACTGCTTGCAGCGCATATAGCGCTCCAGCTCGTGGATCGGCGTCCACTTCGGCCGCCTCACGATATCGAGCGCGACCGTCTGATGCGTCTCGCAGCCGAGGCACTTCACTTCGAGGTAGCGGAAACCGGCGTTGAGTGCATCGCCGAGCGCGGGCGACGGCTGGGCGGGCCCCTGAAAAGCGAGCATGCGGGCGTTCCATGCCCGGCAGGCCGCACCATCTGCCTCGAGCCGGGCCTCCTTGGCGCGCTCGGCCAGATGCCTGACCGTCGCTCCGAACATGTACTCCCGAGACTTAGAGCCCATGCTGGTCACAAAAGCCGGATTCTCCTGTCGTTGCAAATTCCAAGATATGGTGGCGCGGAATCGGTCCTGACTACCGAAATCAGGCCGGCAGTTGTTGTACTGGTTGCGGTCCGCGGCAGCGAGTCGATCGTTGTGCAATACGATCTGATCTCCGCTGTGGCAGCGATTTCAAGAAGACTCTGCAGCGCCGCAACATCGACGGCGAGTGCCACCGGCAATTGAATCCGCCGGCCTGTCCTACGCATCTCAATCCGGAATTCGTTCTATTTTCAGAAACAAATTTCCGGGCGAAACGGGCGCCCGAGTGTGTCATCACAGCGGAATTGTTTGTTCGATAGACGGCACGACCCAGGATAAATTTCATGATTGTGCGGGGACTTCTTTTTGTCATCCTCAGCATTTTTCCGGGCGGCGCAATTGCCAGAAGCTGGTTTCTCAATGGCCTCGGGAGCAGCGGCATTTATCACATCTGGGAGTTCGGCGACGATGGCCTGGTGTCGAGCCTGACGCCGGCGCTGTCGCCGCCCGATGGCGTTCTTCATTTGGCGTGGCCATCCGCGATCGCGCCGGATGCGCATACCCGGCGCCTTTATGCGTCGGCCTATACGACGGACTGGTTTGAGCTGCGGCTCTGGACGTCGACAAACGAAGGAGCCTGGATCCCGCAAGGAATCGCCTTCCAGTCGGACGCGTCCGAGCCCGGCGGGATCGGCCCGGCGCAGGTGGTGTATGAGCCCGGAGCAGCCGAGCCGTACATGATCTATTACCTCGACCGTGCGTCGAAGCAGATCAAGCTCGCCACCAGCGTCGACGGCATGACATTCACGCGCCACGGCGCCGTGATCACGCCCTCACTGCCCGAGGAAGCGTCCGGGCTGTCGATCAGCTATGCCTGCCGGCGCGCGAACGGCGAATATGTCATCTTCTATCACGGCTACTACAACAACACGCAGAATGCCGTTGCGCTGGTTGCCACGGCAGATAGCCCGCACGGCCCGTTCACGAAGAAGACCATCATCGCGCGGCCGGATGGTTTTGCATCGACGCTTTCCGCCCACCGTCTCAATGCAACCGCCACCGCTGACGTCGCGGTGCCGCTGGGGATTCCGCTGCTGGTCGGTGGCGGCACGGCAAGACAAGAGGCCAACGTCGCAATCAAGCAGGACGAGACGACGATCTGGTTCGAGCGGCCGTTCGTGTTCGATCACGTTTCGGATCGTCTGGTTTCGGTCTCGCGAAACAAGGTGGAGCTGTCCTACGCCCAGGAGCAGCCGGACGGCAGCTGGCGCGGAGTTTTCTCGCTCTACAATCCAGACCCTAACGTCGCTTCGGAATATACGACCGAGGGCAGCGCCCGATCCCTGACCGCGCCATGGTCGTATGCGAGAACCGGGTTTCGCTTCAAGCCATGGTATCGCGGCGGAGAGAATTCGACCGAGAACCCGACGCCGCTTCTCAGCAACGACGCGTGTTCAAGCTAGAATGGCAGGCGCATCGTGACTGCGACTTCGATGCTGCAGACGACGCCCCCGCTTCCGTCGTGACCGTCCGCGGTTCGGCTGCGGCTGACGAGGCAGCCGCCGGGCTGACCGAGGGCCATCCGCTTCAGCGCGACTATTGGTGGAGCTGTTCCTGGAGCTGTTCCTGGAGCTGTTCCTGGAGGCCGTTGCGCAATCGAGGACGATCTGCCAGTTTTCAACCTTTAATCAACGGGCGATCCATATCGCGGGCACAGAATGCGACAGGTCTGCCGGCGTGAGGCCAGGACCCGGACACGGAGCGCGTGAAGACGTCTGATGCCCGAAACAGGAGAATCTCAAAAATCCAGTTCGACCGCCTTGCAGCGCGCCTTCGCGCAGGCTGTCGCGCTGCATCAGCGGGGTCAGCTCGCGGCAGCAGAAAAGATCTATGAAGACATGCTCCGACAGCAGCCGGACAACTTCGATGCGCTGCATCTGCTGGGCCTGATTTCGGCGCAGACCGGCCGCAGCGAGCGCGGCGTCGACCTGATCCGGCGCGCGATCAGGCTCAACGGCAACGTGGCGGACGCGCACAGCAACCTCGGCAACGCGCTGCGCGCGTTGCGTCGCTTCGACGAAGCGCTCGCGAGCTTCGATGTGGCGATCGCGCTCAAGCAAAACCTCGCGCCGGCGCTCTACAATCGCGGAATCACGCTCGCCGACCTTGGGCGCCACGAGGAGGCGCTCGCAAGCTTCGATCGCGTGCTCGCGCTGGTGCCTGACCATGCAGATGCCCATCGAAACAGGGGCGCCGCGCTGAGGAAGCTGCAGCGGCTCGATGAGGCGCTGGCGAGCCTGGACAGGGCGATTGCGCTCAAGCCCAACGATGCCAGCGCCCACAACGATCGCGGCAACGTGCTCAACGACCTCAAGAGATTCGATGATGCGCTCGCGAGCTACGACCGGGCGCGGGGAATTGCCGGCGCGTGCTACAATCGCGGCAACGTGCTGGTCGAACTGGATCGTCTCGAAGAGGCAGTCGCGAGTTACGACAAGGCGATCGCGCTGCGGCCCGACTATGCCGAGGCCTACAACAACCGCGGCTCGGCGCTGTTCAGGCTCAGGCATCATGAGGCGGCGCTCGCCAGCATCGACAAGTCGATCCAGCACAAGGGCGACGATGCGGCTGCCCACGCCAACCGCGGCAAGGTTCTGTCCACTCTGGCGCGCTATCCCGAGGCACTCGCCGCCTATGACAAGGCCGTCACGCTCAAACCGGACCAGGCCGACATCGAAGGCTATCGCCTGCACGCCAAATCGCACATTTGCGACTGGGCCGACTTTGACGCCGAGTGCGACCGGCTTATCGAGTTGATCAGGACCCGGAACGCGACGACGCCGCCATTTCTGTTTTGCAGCGTTCCTTCATCGACCGCCGACCAACTGCTGTGCGCCACGCGGTGGACCGCGAAGAATCATCCGCCGTCCTTGAGCCAGCGCTGGCGGGGCGAGCGCTACGATCACGATCGAATTCGCATCGGCTATTTCTCGTCGGATTTCTGCAACCACGCGACATCGCTCTTGATGGCAGGGATGTTCGAGTGCCACGACCGGTCGAAATTCGAGACGGTGGCTATCTCATGGTCGCCCAGCGACCCCTCGGAGATGCGTCAACGGCTGGAGGCGTCGTTCGATCGATTTGTCGAGGTCCGGGACATCAACGACGATGAGGTCGCCGACCTGATCAGACAATTGGAAATCGACATCCTGGTCGATCTGAAAGGCTTTACCGGGGGATCCCGCACCAGAGTCCTTGGCCGCCGGCCTGCCCCCATCCAGGTCAATTATCTGGGCTATCCGGGAACACTCGGTGCCCCGTTCATCGACTACATCATCGCCGATCGTACCGTGATCCCGGACCACCATCGCGAATTCTACAGCGAAAAGGTGGTCGCCCTGCCCGACAGCTATCAGGCCAACGACGACAAGCGCGTCATTGCCGATCGCGTGTTTACGCGCGGCGACGTCGGGCTGGCACCGACGGGCTTCGTGTTCTGCTGCTTCAACAACAACTACAAGATCACGCCTGGCATGTTCGATCGGTGGATGAGGATTCTCGGCCGCGTCGAGGGCAGCATGTTGTGGCTCCTCGAAGCCAACGCCGACTCTGCCGCAAATTTGCGAAAGGAGGCGGTCGCGCGTGGCGTGGCTGCGGAGCGCCTTGTGTTCGCACCGCGTATGTCGTTGCCCGACCATCTCGCACGCCATCGCCTCGCCGGCCTGTTCCTCGACAGCACGCCCTACAACGCCCACACGACAGCCAGCGATGCGCTATGGGCCGGCCTGCCGGTGCTGACCATTCTCGGCGACACGTTTGCCAGCCGGGTCGCGGCGAGCTTGCTCCATGCGGTCGGCCTGCCCGAGCTCATTGCGGAATCGCCGGAGGCTTATGAGCGCATGGCGGTCGATCTTGCGACCGATCCCGAGAAGCTCGCGGCGCTCAGAACCAGGCTGGCGGCCAACCGGCTGACGGCGCCGTTGTTCGATACCAAACGTTTCACCCGGCATATCGAGGCCGCCTATACCGCGATGTATGAGCGTCACCGGGCGGGCATTGCGCCGGACCATATCGTCGTCCCCGCGTGATCGTTGCTGGCTAGTGTCCCGAATCCGAAGTTCGCATCATTTGCCGCACCTTCGGAGCGAACTTCGGATTCGATAAGGACACTAGCAAACTTATGATTCCAGTGTGCTTTATGAATGCGAAGTTCGTGAAAGTGGCTGCCGCGAAATCGCACGAACTTCGCATTCAGCACACCAGCTGCAGTCGCTCATCAACCCCTTGTTCCAGCCTCGAGCGGCCACGTCGCCACCGCCAGACGAACGGAGCGCTGAGAGCGAAGTCAATCCCTTGACGGCCGGCCGGTCGAGACAATAGATGACAATCATCATATAATTACCCGACGCCCGGGCAGGTTCGAATCCCGGCCATGCCGGTTCGCACCAAGGGCGCGACAGGAGAGCCATGCGTCGAATTGTTGTGACGGGCCTGGGGACGGTGTCTCCGCTGGGCTGTGGCACCGAACTGGTGTGGTCGAGGCTGCTTGCGGGGCATTCAGGGCTTCGCGCATTGCCGGAATGGGCGGCGGCGCTGCCGGCGCGTGTCGCAGGACAGGTTCCTGACAAGGCCGGGGATGCCGAGGGCGGCTTCGATCCCGACCTGGCGGCCCCGCGCAAGGACCAGAAGAAGATGGACCGGTTCATCCTGTTCGCGCTGCTGGCCGCGTCGGAAGCGGTGGCGCAGGCCGGCTGGATGCCGGCCGAGGCGCTTGCGCAGCAGCGCACCGCCACCGTGATCGCATCCGGGATCGGCGGGTTTCCCGCGATCGCGGAAGCCGTGCGCACGGCGGAGAAGAGCGGCCTGCGCCGGCTGTCGCCGTTCACCATTCCATCCTTCCTGGCCAATCTCGCGGCCGGGCACATCACCATCCGCTACGGCTACAAGGGTCCGATCGGCGCGCCGGTGACCGCCTGCGCGGCCAGCGTGCAAGCGATCGGCGACGGCGCGCGCCTGATCAGATCAGGCGAAGCCGATATTGCGATCTGCGGCGGCGCGGAGGCCTGCATCGATCCGGTCAGCCTCGGCGGCTTTGCGGCGGCGCGAGCGTTGTCGACGTCGTTCAACGACACGCCGGCGCGGGCGTCGCGGCCGTTCGACCGCGACCGCGACGGCTTCGTCATGGGCGAAGGCGCAGGCGTGCTCGTCATCGAGGAGCTCGAGCATGCGCTTCGGCGCGGCGCGAAGCCGATCGCGGAGCTCATCGGCTACGGCACGACGGCGGACGCCTATCACATCACCGCAGGCCCGGAAGACGGCGACGGCGCCCGACGGGCGATGGAGGCGGCGCTGCGGCAGGCCGGGTTGCGGCCCGGCGAGATCCAGCATCTCAACGCGCATTCGACATCGACGCCGGTCGGCGATCTCTCCGAGCTCGAGGCGATCAAGCGCGTGTTCGGGCGCGCGGGAGGAATTGCCGTCAGCGCGACCAAGTCGGCGACCGGACATCTGCTCGGCGCGGCCGGCGGCATCGAGGCGATCTTCACCATCCTGGCGCTGCGCGACCAGGTCGCGCCGCCGACGCTCAATCTGGAGAACGCCGATTCCGCTGCACAGGGCATCGACCTCGTCGCGAACGTTGCGCGGCCGATGGCGATCGAACACGCGATCTCGAACGGCTTCGGATTTGGCGGCGTCAACGCCAGCCTGGTGTTTCGACGGTGGTCCTGAGCCGGTCGGGCTTTGCGCGCAATGGAAAGATACCGCGAGTGTCGCGTCATCTACAAAAGCGGAACTGCCGATTGATTCGAATTGCCTAACCGCCCACCGCTGCGTTGCGCACGCCAATCCGTTCCCCGTCCTGCTTGCGGACGTAGAGATGACGTTCCAGCACGGATTGCATGTTCTCGAACATCGAATAGAGATCGTCGCAATAAACCGACGGATTGTCGAAGCCGTTCTTCGTGGAGAAGCGGTGCGGAAGATAGCCTCCGCCGCAGGCGTTCATGAACTTGCACTGCCGGCATTTCTCGCAAAGATTGACTGACGCATCGCGTGCGGCTTTCCAGCGCGGCTCGTTCCTGACGTCGTCGATCGCGTGATCGAAGATGTTGAACCGCGTGTTGGTGAAACCGTCACCCGCAATCCGCAACACGTCGTGGGCCTCCACCGTGCCGTCGGTCATGACCGTGCAAAGCTCGACCGGCTTGTGGCCCACACCTTCAGTCGGCGCGTTGTTGCCGATCAGGGCCGCAACCATGTCGGAAATGATGCGGACATTCGATGTCGGCTTGGTGCGATTTGCTTCCAGCCACAGGTCGAAAAGGCCGTTATAGAACGGGGCAATGGACGACGGCTTCTCGTCCACCTTGGCGTCGGGAATCATGATGTCGTAGTTGGCGATGCCGCACGCCGCGAAAAAATCCGCGTATTCCTGCGGCGCGTAGGCCGGGTTGCAGACCGCGAGGGCGATCACGCCGATGTCGCGCGAGACCAGCATGCGGGCGGCACGTTCCACGGCGGCATGGGTGCCGGTACCCTGAAACGTCTTGCGGTGAGCGTCGTGAATATGTGCCGGCCCATCGATACTGATCGCGACCGAAATATTGCGGGCCTCGAAGCAGTCGAGCCATTCATCATCAATCAGGACGCCGTTGGTCGTCACCGCGATGGGGATCTCGCAGCCGGTCCGGGATGAAATGCCCTCGCAGCCCTCCGCAAAACGGTGAAAATTATCGACACCCCAAAGCAGCGGCTCACCGCCGTGCAGGATCACGGGAAAGTCGACGAGGGAGTATCTGGCGACGTGCTGTTCGAGGCGCAGCAACAGCTGTTGCAGCACCTCCGCACTCATCAGCTTGGGCTTGTCATAGACGGCCGCATCGCGAAACCAGTAGCAATAGGAGCAATCGATGTTGCACCTCGCCGCCACCTTGACCAGCAACTGCGTGATCGGCTGCTCCTGGAACGCGACGGAATTTGAAGCGTCAACCGACATACGGATACCAGCAAGCTGCGATCGGCCTAGATCATGATGCGTTTCCACGGAACCGCATCATGATCTCATCTGTTTGTTTGAGCATGATCTCCGCGCAAACGCGTCCCGCGTTTGTCGCGAGGGAAAACCGGTTTCCACTTTTTCGGATCATGCTCTAGTAGCCCCTGACGAAGCCACCTCGTCGGAACGCGCCTGCTCCGGGATAATATCCGCCGGCCCTGCGAAATGCGCCGGCGCCCGGATAGTAGCCGCCGCCTCTGCGAAAGCCGCCCGCATAGGGCCCCCTGGCAAAGGCCCCGCGCCTGAAATAAACCTGAGTTGCCTGAGGCTGTTCGGAAACCACCCCCAGCTGGAAGCCCTGTACGTCTTGAGAGCTCTGTTCTTGCGGGCTCTGTTCCTGAAAGCTCTGTTCCTGAGCGCTCTGTTCCTGAAGGCTCTGCTCGCGCACACCACTCAGCAATGCGTCGATACCCTGATGATCGCTTTCGATTGTCGCACCCGGCCCGTGCAGTTGCAGCAGGCTCGCCAAGACCGTCAGCGTGATCGCCATCGTTGAGCTCCTTTTCGCGATATCGCAATCAAACGAAATGTCGGCGCGTGCCTTACGCCGGTCGAGCAACTGAAAGTATAGCAGCGGATTTGCAGCGGAGTCTAGCTATCGCGTCTGATGCTGCGCCGATCAGTTCGCGAGGGGTGAACAACCAGGGCACGCTCTCGCGCGAGCCCGTTCCGAAAGACCTGCGCAATCGTTCACGAATGTGATCGCGGCCAACGGCACCGCATCTGAATCGGGAGCCGCAGGCATGCGCTCGAAATGGCCGCTTTTGCGTGCCGAAGCGGGTCAGTTCCGGGTTTGCGGATGAGGGCTCAATGGCGTGCCAATCGGAACGAAACTGCGAACTCTTATGTGATTGAAATTGCAATGCGACCTTTAACAATACCCGATTGAGGCGTGCGTCCGCACTCACAATTCCCCGAGCCCATTGGAGCGCGATGACTTTTCTTCGAATCGTCATCCCGCTCTGGCCCTTTGATTTGACACGATCTTTTCGGACAACCGCTACACGCTTTTCCGGATCATGCTCTAGTGACCGGCGGAGCGTCGGTTCATTTCCTCAAGGGGCTCGCGCAGGGCATCGAACTGGGTGCCGAAACCTTTCCAGTCTCCCGCCTTCAATCGCTCCATCGCCTGATTGTAGTGATCGAGCGCCTGCTGCGCCGGGCTCGCCGTCCCGCCCGCAGGGGACACCGTTTCCGTTGCGTTTGAAACCGCCGGCACCGCACCGGGCTCCGCGAACAACGCGGCCAGGGCGTCAGCGAGCGTCTCCTTCATCACGACGTGCTCACCGTAGGCCGCGATCACGCGTTTCAGCTCCGGCAGGTGTCCAAGCTCGGCGCGCAAATAGAGCGGCGAGACATAAAGGATCGAGTTCTCGATCGGGATCACCAGCAGGTTCGCACCGCGTATCACCCGCGAGCCCATCTGATTCCACAGCGTGAGTTGTTGCGAGATCTCGGTATTCTGATTGATCCGTGCCTCGATCTGAAACGGCCCGTAGACAAGTTTGTCCTTGGGGAACTCGTAGACAATCAGCTTGCCGTAGTCGGGGGCGTCGCAACGCGCCGCGAGCCACGCGATCATATTGTCGCGACGGCTCGGTACCATGGGAAGCATCAGGAAGAACTCGGCCTGCGGCTCGCCGGGCAGCCGCATGATGATGTAATAGGGGGTCATCACCGAAGTGCCGTCGCCGCCCGGCTGTCGCGGGAACTGCCAGAAGTCCTCGCGGTTGTAGAATATTTCGGCCTGCTCCATGTGGTAGGTCTGATACAGCCGCGCCTGGATCAGGAACAGATTCTCCGGATAGCGGATATGCTTCTGCAAATCCGCCGGCATGGCCATGAACGGCTTGAACAGGTCCGGGAAGATGCGCTGGTAGGTCGCTGCAATGGGGTCGCTTGGGTCGATCAGGTAAAAATCGACCGTCCCGTTATAGGCATCGACGACAATTTTCACCGAATTCCTGATGTAGTTGAGATCGAGCTCCGGCACGGGCTGCGCTGAGGGGAAATAGGAGCTCGTGGTGTAGGCATCCTGCATCCAGAACAGCCGACCGTTGCTGACGACCAGATAGGGATCATGATCGAGCCTGAGGAATGGGGCGATCGTGCGCACCCGTTCCGTAATGTTGCGCCGGATCATGATCCGGCTGTCGGCCGTGATATAGCTTGAGAGGACCAGATTCGCGTCGTTGAAGTAGTAGGCGAACAGCGTTCTCCATCCCAATGCTCCGATCGGCACACCGCCGCTGCCGTCATAGGCCGCATAGACGTTGTCCTTCCCCTTCGGATAATCGAACTCCGGGATGCTGGCCTTGACGATGACGTAGTCGTCGCTCTCTTCGCCGAAATAGATGCGCGGTTCGTCGATCCTGGGGCCACCGTCGGCAACGGGCGGAATATCGCGCAAATAGAAGAACGGCAGTCCTTCCGTGCTCTTGCGGGTGACCGGGCTCATCACCGCGCCGTTGCCGTGCGTAAACAGCACGTGGCGGTTGACCCAGGTCTGGGCGTTCGCCGGCAGCAGGGAGGCCCGGAGTTCGCGGGCCGAGAGCATCACGCTCTGGTAGGAGCCGTCGAGCCAATAGCGATCGACGTCAAGATCGTGGAATTTGTAATAGGTACGGATCTCCTGCAGCTGCGCGTAGGTATTCGACAGCGGCAGCCAGTCCCACAGCCGGATGTTGTCGATGGTCGCCTTGTTCGCTTCCAGCGTCTTGAAGGTCAGCCTCTGTTCAGCGGCAAACGGCTTGGTTGCGATCCGGTCGAGATTGTAGGCCTGCCTGGTGAGCGCAATGTTGCGTTCGATGTAGGGCTTCTCCAGCTCCAACTCCGTCGGCTTGACGACGAAGTGCCGGAAAAGCGAAGGGACGAGGCTCGACAGCATGACAGAGCCGACGCCGACGAGGATGAACGCGGCGGCAAGAAGCCGGTAGGTGCACGCCCGCAAATTGGCCCATGCGATGAGCGCCGCGATGATCGAAAGCCCGATCATCAACCACAGAGCCGGCAGCCCCAGATGGACATCGGTGTAGCTCGCCCCGACCACGACACCATTGTCGCCGTAGAGCAGCAGATAGCGGTCGAGCCCATAGGACCAGGCTTTCACCGCGAACAGAAGGCCAATCAGCGCCGAGCCATGCGCGATCACGGTCGGCGAAATTGAACGGTTGTGAACATCGTATTCGATGTCGCCGCGCACCCAGTAGATCGCTCCGGCAAACAGCGCGCCCAGGATAATTGTCAGCAGCATCCAGTTCTTGATCGCGATATAGGCGGGTAGCGAAAAGAGATAGAACCCAATGTCCTTGTTGTAGAGCGGATCCTGCGCACCGTAGGGCACGTGGTAGAGAAACTGCAGGAAGATGTTCCAATTGCCGACTTCGCCTGCGGCAACCAGCACGGCGAGCACGCCCGCACCGAGCGCGACAAACCGCGGCCGGGCTAATTGGTCGCGCAGCTCTACGAACGGATCGGGCGGCGCCGTAAAACCGGCGACCTTCCCCGGGGCGACTCGGTTCTGTAGCGGCTGCTGCATGGCAAACAGCACCGCCAGGACTCCGTTCAGCGAGAGGACGACGGTGGTCACTGCGAAGACGGAGAGAAAGACGATTGCCTTGGCGCCGATCGCCGTCAGGAAAACCTGTAGGTAGCCGATCGATGAAAACCACAGCCAATCGACCAGGAAGTCGCTCGCGAACGAGAGCAGGATCAGGCAAATCGTGATGACGATGGCCGCAACGATCAGCCTGACCACGCCACTTTGCCGTGGTCCTTTCCGGCCGGGTCCGGTAATCCCGATCGTCATGGCTTCATCATAGCGGAAACGAGGGACGCCCGCCGCTTGTTTCGTGGTGGGGATTGCCCGCCAAGATTGCCCGCCAAGGCGCGATGAGGGCTCGAAGCTGCGTCACCGGGACGCAAATGAGCACAAGGCGGCAACTGCTCAGGCGGCCGGCGTGATCAATCAGTCGTCGAGCAGGAAGGCTCGCAGCGAATGGAGCCGTATCGTAAAATGTCGTGGAATAGCGAACATTTGGCGCTCCCTAGGGGAATCGAACCCCTGTTTCAGCCTTGAGAGGGCTGGAAACAGTTTCCGCCGGAGTTCGCAGTCGTTCGTCATAATATAGCCTTTTCAACAGTTTAGATAGACATCGTTCTTCGTTGTTCGGCTCTGTACGCCGATGCTTATTCGACGGATATTCGACGACTCCGGGTTCGGATGCCATGACAAAGACGCTCACTGAGGCTCAGATCACGACTGCCAAGGCGCGCTCGAAACTGGAACTTGGCGTACATTGGCGCCGCCTCGATGCCGGGGCGCATCTTGGCTATCGCAAGGGCAAGCGGAGCGGCGTTTGGTTCGTGCGCTGGCGCAATCACCATGAAGGAGCCAACTACAAGCAGGCGCCGGTCGGCATCGCCAACGACGTCAACGACAAACTTGCCGAAGGCACGCTGACTTTCGAGCAGGCGGTGACACAAGCGCGGGAACACGTCACCCGGTCCAGAACAGAAGCGGCGGCCCAAGCCGCCGGACCGGCACCCACCGTGCGGACGGCTGTAGAGACATACATCAGGGAACGTAATGCCCGTGATAGCCGACGGGCCGGTCGCGAGGTTCGATCCGATGCTGGTCACCGCTTACGGCGTTACGTTCTTGGTCAAGAGCAGCGTGGTAGCCAGGAAGCCGTTGAGGCCGCCTCTCTCGCCGCAGTCCATCTACACGCGCTACAGGAAGATGATCTTTTGACGTGGCGCGAGGGCCTTCCTGTAGAATTAAAGGCGACGACAAAACAGCGGCTCATAAACGACCTGAAGGCCGGGCTGAATGCAGCATGGCCTCGCCTGTCGGCGGAACAAAAGAAGCTGAACCCGACATTCCCTTCGATTGTGAAAGACGGGTTTAAAGCTGAGCGCATCGATGATGATGATGAGGCATCAGTCGCCCGAGATAACCAAGTCCTTACGGATGCGCAAATCGGCACCCTACTTCGAGCCGCGCGCGAGATCGACGATGAGCAGGGATTTGAAGGCGACCTACATCGCATTGTCGTGTGCCTTGCAGCCACGGGTGCGCGATTTGCGCAGGCGAGGCGGATGCGCGTCAGTGATGCACAACGGGAAGAGCAGCGCTTGATGGTACCAGGTTCCTACAAGGGACGTGGTGGCAACGGTGGCTCCGTTCCAGTTCCGGTGGGCGAAGATGTCATCGAACTCCTGTCGCCAGTCATTTTAGATCGCCCAAAAGAGGCGCCGTTGTTCGAGCGATGGAGCTACGAGCAGGAGGCCGGCAGCATCGTTTGGAGAAAGTCAGAACGCGGTCCTTGGAAGACGGCAGAACTTACTCGTCCGTGGCACGCCATCCGCGATCGCGCAGCGCTACCAGGAGCCATTCCCTATGCGTTGCGACATTCCAGCATCGTTCGCGGCTTACGAAACCGGCTCCCTATTCAACACGTTGCTAAGCTGCACAACACTTCCGTGAAAATGATCGAGCGACATTACGCGAAATATATCTCAACGGCGTTGGAAGATCTCGCGCGGGCGGCAGTTGTCCCCCTAGTACCGCGGCACGCCGAAAATTCGGTTGGGCGTGGATGATCAATGAGACGCGATCGCCAGCGAACGCTCACTCTTAGTGGCTTCCACCACACGCCTGATAGTATCAGGCTTCAAGACTCGCGGCTTTTCCGGACTGAGCCAATGTAGGAGCCAATTCGCGATCGATACGGTAGCCGTGCCATAGTATCAGCTTCCGCACCTGCTCGCGTGGCCGTCATGAGGAGCTGCGAACCTGTCCAGTGTCGGCTGGTATCGTATCGACACCCACCAGAGCCAACAGAGATTGCACAATGACCAGACGACGGCGACCGACCGTCGTCGTGGTAACTCGACCATCCCCGATTAGTTCATAGATCTTGGTCCGCCCAAGACCTGTCGCTTCACAGGCCTCCGCGACGGTGCAGGTCAACCGCTGCGCAAACGGGAGGCGACGCAGATGGCTAGGCGCCGGCATATCTGCGACCGCACTACGTTCAACTTGGACACTGCTTTCGAAGTCCTGACCACGCCGTATCAAGATTACGTCTCCTCCATAATAGAACGAGCTAACCTGAGGCGCGCCGCATTCCACGTCAACGGAAGCAAAGGAGCAGAAGGGAGGGCATTAGCGAACGTCAGGAAGTGTCAGAAAAGACTCGGCTACGAAAGGCAACGTAGACTTTTTTCGTAACTAATATTGCAGGAATCAGTGGCGGCGACGGGTCGCATCGCCCAGTTCTTGCTTGCTCGACACGGCGTCCTTTTGCGCGACGGCGCGCAGGTGAGCGCGGGCAAAGCTACCATCGTCACTCCGCGGCTTGCGTAGGGCCGCATCGGCGAACGTGCGCAGACTTTTTGGCGTGATCGCGGGGCCGATACGCTCGATATGCGCGAGAGCGCGACCCGCGTCGCCGCTCGCCCGATCCCGTACCGCCTTTAGCTCGGCGATTCAATCCTTGAGCGACAGATCGCTCACGCCATTCTCGATCCCGTCATAGAGGCGCTTCAACTTCGCTTCGGCCTCGGTCGCCCGCCGCTCCATTTCAGCGACGTGCTGACGGAGCCGCTCAAACCTACTGTCCCGATAGCTGGCGGCCCCTAGGCCTCGTCTCGGTGAACGTGTCCGACCGCCGATATCGGATCGGCGGTCGATTTCAGGAGCGAGGAATCAACGCCGAGGGCGCGAAGTGCTCGCGCGGCCACGCCATGCGACATTCCAGCGACGATTCCGGCGACATGAGCACCAGCAACGGACCATGGTTTTTCCGGATTGCGGCCAGCTCTTGCATGATCTCCCGACCAGAGGGGGCGGCATCATAGATACCGGGACTTGCCGGCATCGGTATATCGCGCGGGGCATCCGCTTTCAGACCGATGGAACGAAGGGCTTCGCCGTACTGCCGTTCGATCGCGCCCTTCAGGGCATCGGGCTCCCCCCGCCCGGTCAAAGGCGAGGCGGGAGGTGCCGTCCGGAAGATCGAGTGAGGCCAGCAAGAAGTGTTCGGCCCCAGGCTCCCGCTGCTGATCCTGCAAGGCGTAAGTTTCCGCCCTCTCGCAAAGAAACTTAATGGTGCCCATGTCGTTGAGCTTCGATCCGATGCCTTTGAACATGACAATCCTCTTATATAGAGCTGTTGCGTGTCGCCACGTCTGAAAGTCGTTTGTGGGCGGCCTGTTTGGTGATCCCTAAAGCTTGGGCGATCGTCGACCACGACAAACCTTGGCATAGGGCCGAGCGGACGGCTTGGCGTTCGATCCTGTCCGCCAGTCGGCGCAAAGCTACGACACCGGCGAGCGCTTCCTCAGGGTCGGTCGGGAGAGAGGGAGGGAGATGTCGCGGCGATGTAGCCACGCGATTTCAAAAGATTCTCTGCCGCCGCACGGACTGGGGCGTCGTTGTCAACAACGGAAATCACAGGCATGGATAAGACGAGCCTCCTGAAGGAGGAATAGCGGCTGCAAGCATTAGCCGCCTTCGGCGAAAAGTGAGCTCGACTGATGAAAATTGTAAAATCATACTTCGGTTTGTTCAGGACGATTGGCGCGAATTCCCAACGTCTCAGTCATTCTGATCAAGTCGGCCAGCGACCGTGCACGCATCTTCCTCATTACGTGTCCCCGGTAGATCTTGACCGTAATCTCGGCGAGCCTAAGCTCGGCGGCTGCCTTGTTCATCATGCCGGTAGCGACCAGTTTCATCACCCCCTGCTCGCGCGGGGCTTGAGCTCTCAAATCGAGACTGGAGGTTCGCGACGATCTGCTGAGCCTCTCGTCTTTTGCGATCGCGTTCGGTCGCTGCAACCACGGCATCAAGCAGTTCCTGATCGCGAAACGGTTTGCTGAGAAAATCGACCGCTCCTTCCTTCATGGCCCTGACGGTCATGGGAATGTCACCATGGCCCGTAATGAGAATGATCGGAATATGTATGTTCAACCTCGCTAGCTCGGTCTGCTAGTCAAGGCCGCTCAAGCCTGGAAGCTGGACATCAAGAACTAGACAGCTAATAACGTCCGGAATTGTGCTCTGTAGCGTTTCGCGCGCCGATCCGAATGCAATGACGTCTAACCCTACCGATTGAAAAAGGTCGTAAGCGAGCGACGCATGGAGACGTCATCCTTGACGACGAAGACAATCGCCTTTGTCGAGGACTCAGCATTGCTGACTTCACCTGGCGAGTCAAATCGTCCTGTCACGAGACGGCCTCCTTATGCAGCGGTAGGGTGAACTGGAAGGTCGCGCCCGGTCCATTTTTGTGGACGATTGACAGCCGTCCTCCGTGGGCTTCCACGATCGACCGGCAGATCGAGAGGCCCATTCCAAGGCCACTCGATTTAGTGGTGAAGAAAGGATCCAAGACGCGGTCTGCGTCGTTCTCGGCGATGCCGACGCCGCAATCGGTCACGGCAAGCTGGATGTGCCCCACATCGTTCTTTGATGATTGAATCAGCAGTTCGCGCGTCCGGTCGGTAACTGCGTCCATGGCTTCGATTCCGTTCATCACCAGGTTAATGATAACCTGTTGTAGCTGAATCCGGTCGCCGAGGATCGTAGGCAACCCTGCCGTCAACTCGGTTCGTAGCGTCACTCGGTGGCTCACCAGCTCTCGTGTTACCAGCGCAATGACGTCCCTGACGACCTCATTGATTTTGAGCGGCGCCATCTCAATGTCGCCTTTCTTCGCGAGCGCGCGAATACGACGGATCACCTCGCTTGCCCGGCTTGCGTCTTCGATGATCCACTCCACCGAAGAGCGCGCAGCGGAAAGATCAGGAGCTTTCCGCCCCATCCAACCGAGGCACGCATCGGCGTTGCTGATAATAGCGGCGAGTGGCTGGCTTATTTCGTGGGCGATCGAAGTTGTCAGCTCTCCTAAGGTCGTTACACGCGTTACATGCGCGAGCTCCGCTTGTGCCTTTCGTAGTTCTTGTTCGGCTTGATCGGCGCGAATGGTCGCGGTGATGTCAGTGCTGACGCAACGGTAGCCAAGAAAGGTCCCGTTTCCATCGAAAAAAGGCTTGCCACTCGTGCGGACGTAGATCGGAGAGCCTGTCCGATTCACGGTGCGGTAGACGAGATCCCGAAACGGGAGATGGGCCTCCAACGTCGCCCGATGCTGCTGCCACTTCTCCGGCTCCTCTTCGACGTCGCACGCAATGTCACAGGGAAGCAGGCCGATCAATCCTATCTCCAAAAGTCCCGCAGCGCTGGTGTGCTCGGATAAACGAGTGACCTGATGATCCGGCCCAGTTTCCCAGAGCCAGTCGGAAACTGTTTCGGCGTAGTCGCGAAAGCGCTGTTCGCTTTCGCGCAGCGCGGCAAGTGTGTTTTCCAGGCGTTCCCTAGCTGCGTGTTGCTCGGTGACATCCATATGTGTTCCGATCAGCTCGCTGACTTTACCATCGTTGCCGACCACCACGTGCGCAACGGAGTGTATGCGTCGTATCCCGCCATCAGGTGGAAGGACACGAAAATCATATTCGAACCGCTCAGCCTTGTTTTCAATCGCCTGGCGCTGCACCTCCTCCAGCCGTGGCAAGTCGTCCGGATGGATGCGCGATCGAATGGTCTCGATCGATACCGGCTCTTCTGGGCGAAAGCCAAACAGACGATCGACCTCGGCGGAGCGATACACGAAATCTAGACCGTAGACGTCCCAGGACCAGCTACCCGTGTGACTGAGATGCTGGGCTTCGGCCAGATAGGCCTCGCTGCGGCGCAGCTGTTGTTCTGCTCGCTTAGCCGCCGTAATATCCGTAGCTGCCCCAACAAACTCGATCTCACCAGAGGCTGTTCTCGTAGCTCGCGCCTGCGCATGGATGTGCTTTACTGAGCCGTCCGGTAGCAGAAGCCGGTATTGGTGCTCGAAATCGCTCGGCTCTCGCATCGCGCGATCGATAGTTTCTTGAACCGAAGTCCTATCATCTGGATGAGTGCGCTCAACGACGAGCTGTGGCCCCAGCGGCACTGTCTGAGGATCTAATTCGAAAATCCGAAATGTCTCCTTTGACCAGAAGGCCTCGCCCGTAGTGGGGTTCCAGCTGAAACTGCCTGTGTGACTCAACTCCTGCGCCTGGGTCAAATGTGCTTCGCTCCGCTGCAGGGCAAGTTCGGTCCGCCTTCGCTCCGTGATATCTTCGCAGGCGATAAGGACAATCGGCTGCTCATCCGCCCAGAGCATGGCTTTGGCGCTTTCACGTACCCACAAGACCGAGCCCTCCTTCCTGACCTTCTGGACGTCCCAGGTGCGCGTTTGTCCGACATCCTCCAGGCACGTCCGAACGCATTCCCGAACGAACGCGCGATCCTCCTCGAGAAATACGTCCAGCACGGTTTGACCGATCAGTTCAGCACGAGCATAGCCGAGTTGCGTCGCGCCGAATGTATTGACGTCGAGGACAGTGCCCGCTTCATCGACCATGAAGTACATGGCCGGATTGTGCTCGAAGATGGCGCGCCATCGCTTTTCGCGATCCTCCAAATCGGTCGCACTCCGCTGGAGCCTGGCGGCAATCACACGCGCAGCCTCTCTTTCCTGACGGAGCGTACCGATAAGGTGCGCTCCCACAATCGAGGCAATAAAGAATGCAACGATCACCGGCAGATCTTGGGGGTCATCGATTCGTAGGCTGAATGCCGGCGGCGCAAAGTAGTAAGCGAGAGCAGCGAAGGTTACGATGCAAAGCGCGGACGACGCGATGAAGCTGCCCATCAGCGAAAACAGCAAGACCACTAACAAATAGGCGAACGCCGTCGCGGCGAAGTGCGCTTGAAGGTACAAGCAGGCCAGTGTTACCACGGCCAGCGTTATGCTGCCGAAGGCAAACTGAAGGGCTGAACGTTCTAAACCGCTGATTTGGCTACGCATTGTGATACCGTCCGGCCTGTTCTCCGGCGGGAGAGCTATAACTCTTTGGGCGCGTACTCGTAAAATCATGACAATACCGGGCGCGTCAGGTCAGTTGTCCGCGCAGTTCCGATCCAGGTGATTAAGTGGGTTTGCGGCGCAACCATCCCTTCATTTTGAGACCGTCCCGCATGTTGAGAGCAAGAAGTGTAATGTTTGTTGCGCCCGCGGCGAGCTCAATCGCCTGCACAGCATAGAACGTGGCATCGAATTCTGCCGCCTGAGCCTTCGACGCAAGGAAGAGCGCAGACGGAATAAGAATCAGGATGCCGTTTCCTGCAATGAACGGCATGCGCTTGAATTTGGCCCCGATCAGTCCGGCCCGGCGCCCCTTTGCCAAAATGACACCTGTACCACCGGTGGCAGCGAGCGCCGGAATCAGCAACAAGAAACCCCACGGTATGGTGCTCTTAACCGCTGCAATCGTGGCATGGGAGGCGAACAGCTCGCTGAGTGCCGTCGATAGCCAAAATGTGCCGATCGTTGCGATAGCCAAGGCGCCAGCGACAGGATGGATCAACTTGATCATGAGTATCTTCCCTTCCTAAAAACAGCAGGGCTAGGCAACGCAGATGCCTGGCACGGCAACTTTCTGGAACAGATGAGGGGAAGCTATCGCGGAGGTCGGATAGCTGGCGAGTTTTGCCAGGAAGTCAGGATGGGTGAAGGCCGCGCGGAAGTGTGCGGTGGATTCCCAGACGGCGTAGTTCAGATAGGTCGAGCCGTCACCGAGAGCTCTGTGCAGCTGAGTGGAAATGAAACCCGGCTGTCGCTTCATGAACGTTGCGTCATCCTGCCAAGTCTTGAGAAAAGCCGCTTCATCGGCTTTGGCGAGAGTGAATGGATTCACCAGGACGACCGAATTTGCGTCAATAGCGATTTGGCGGTCGATCGGGAAGGAAGGGTCGAGTGGGCGTAGCACCGACATGAGTGGCTCCATTGCTATTTGATATATGGTGCTTAATTGGTATTATGATTACATACCGGATTGACATCATGATGTCAATATAAATTAATGGTGACAAATGAAAAGAGCCAAGCGAACCCCCGAGGCTGACGCCCTTACCGACCTTATTCTCGATCTATTCAGGCTCGACAGCCTACTTCTGACGGCCGGCGACCGTCTGGTCGCCCCGCTTGGCCTAACAAGTGCACGCTGGCAGGTGCTTGGCGCCATTGTGTCCGCCGAACGTCCCCAACCGGTCGCTTGGCTCGCACGCGACCTCGGCGGCAATCGTCAAAACGTGCAGCGGATAATCAATGATCTGCACAGGGAGGGCCTCGTATCTTTTGAGGTCAACCCGCATCACCGACGGGCGCAGCTGGTCGTGCTCACTGCGAATGGACAGCGCGCCTTCGAAGCCGCAATGGAATTGCAGGCTCCCTGGATCAACGATCTTTCAGAAGGGCTGTCGGTCAAGGATATACGGATTGTCCATCGCGTGATCACGGCCTTGCGAGATAAGCTTGAGGGCAGCCGTGAGGACAAGTCGGCCTGACATGGCAAAAGCATTGTGCTCGGCCCGGCGCCCGTGATTCAACTTCCCAAACTGGGGCTTCGAATCATGCGCCATGAACTAAGGGACTACGAATGGGCACTTATCAAGTCTATGCTACCAAACAAGACGCGTGGAGTTCCTCGGGTAAACGACTGACGCGTCCTCATCTTCTGCGTCGTGCGATCTGGGGCACCTTGGCGCGATTTGCCGGATCATTTTGGTCCTTACACTACCTGCTATAACCGCTTTGTTCGCTGGCGTGGGCCGGTCTCTGGAGCCGAATCATAGATGCACTCGCCGCTGCTCACGATGCGGCGGTCCAGATGATCGACACCTCTATTGTCCCCCTTCATCAGCACGGAGCGTGCATCGCCAAGAACCAGAGGCAATCGATAGGACGGTTACGCGGCAGACCAGCAAGATTCGTGCGCTTGTAGATGGCAATGGCCTCCCCGTACGGCTGCCACTGACGCCTGCCGTCGTATTCGGTGGCCGGCATGACGCCGTATCCGCTCCTGCCGGTGCGGAAGATAACGACGCAGACCATGAGGGTGTTGGCGAGGTTCTATGCATTGGCGAAGGCAAGGCTTTGAGACATCTATCCGGCTCCTGTTCTGAGGCGGGGACCATCCCCGCCCGACAGGCACCAGTCGCGTGGTTGTCAGGGCTGCATGGCTCTCGGCTGGAACGTCGTTGCCGTCACAGTGCGGTGGCTGATCGGCTAGAATGGATTGTGAGTCGATGTGCGGTTGGGAGGCCGACATGGCGGAGTTCAAAGGGCCGCCGACCGTTCGCCGATCGCACCACCATGCTGGACATTGGCCTGTAGGAGCGGTGGATAGGAAGTTACTGCAAAATCTATTTCGATCGGACCGAGGTCTATGGCGCAAAGTCCGTCGTTCCCGATCATTTCTGCGCTCTTCTAGGAAAGCGACCGAGCCATCAGGCCGTCGGTCGATGAAGAGGCGGAAAGTTCCAACGTCGTCTACAAGGCGCCGAGAGCGGTTGTCTTGTCGCGTTTGGATCTCTTGGGCTGCCACGGCCAGTACGGCGCGTGAACGGCTGGAGGCTTAGCTCGCAGCGACGCGCGAGACTGGGACGAATACTGCGCCGATGGCGATTGGGCAGAGGAGACGGCCGCGGCACTGCGCTCATTCTTTGTCGAGGATTGGTATTGGCGCGGGCACCCGAAGTGCTGGCGATCCTCTACACGCGCGAGGAGGCGACGGACGAGATCGATCGCCGGATGCGTGATCGCGACGGCAGGCCGGCTTTGGTTCGACGGCTATGGATCCTTGATGAGCCTTCGGGCTTTGTTGGATGCCTGCGCTGACGTGCGGCACGTCACTCTCGACATCACGGCGCTGATCGGCGGCGGTTGGATCTAGTCGGGCGCCAGCATTTGCGCTGACAAGAGAGCTTCCGCTCCCCTTGATCCCCGTCGGCTGGCAACAACGGTCATTCTTGCCGAGGGCAGCACGGACATTCGGATATTACAACGGTCGCTCACGGCGCTATTTCCAGAGCGAAAAGATTACTTCTCGTTCTTCAACCATGCCGAACTGAGCGTGGATGGCGGCGCTGCCTATCTTGTGAATTTCCTAAAGGCATTTGCGGCAGCGCCGGCACCGTTGGCCTCGTAGCCGTATTCGAGAACGACACCACTGCACGTTAGACGTATCGGCAGGCCACCGCCTTGGGACTGCCAGACAACATGATCGTGGTGCTCCCGGACACGGAGCGGAAGAGATACGCTCTTCCTGCACGAGGCCTTCGCCTAGAGAATCGCCCCAATGCCGATTTTTTAAGATCACGTCGCGCGCCTTCTATTGCGCGGCGCATACTCAATTGGCAGCTTGGGCCAATGGCGATTTCCTGGTAGCAGCAGAATTCGTCGGCTCTGGTCTCGACAGCCTTTAGTCGGGAGTCTTTCAATCACTCGGGATCGATCCCGACCACAGCGGCTGCTGACGTTGGTTCTGTAGGAGACGCTGCGGGCGATCGAGCACGTTGCTGTAGTCGGAGTAGGCGCGCGCCAATGAGCGGACGGAATGGCGCCGTCTGATCGTCCGGTGCGCTTTGGAGGACGGCGTAGAGCTCCTACGAGGCTTTGATTACATACCGATGTACTTGCGGTGCATCTTTGTCGTGCCCCACCAAATATGGATATCTGGCATCTTCGACGAGGTCGGAACGGTTTAACTTGCCTGCTTTCTCTGCGATGGCGTGAGACTTTTTCGTAGCCATCGGCTGCGCCCTCGGGACCTCTAACCTTCGGCCGAAAATCCTTTCGGACCCAGATCTTTCATATATGGCGACAGGCATCGCTATCTCCTCGACAGGCCAATTCTCGCTCGCCCTTGGCTCATCGGGGGGGACCGATGCGCACGCCAAGAACTACTCATTACTGCTAGCCAACGGCCCAACGGTGCGGCTTGCGCCACTCTACGATATCGCCAGCATCCTTACCTACGACGATGTTGATCTGCAAAAGATGAAGCTCGCGATGAAGATTGGTGGGGAATACAAGCTTGGTCAAATAGGTGGCGGAAATTCGCCCGCGAAATCCGTTTCGATGCGGAAAAAGTCATTGCGGGACTGAACTCCTTGGCCGATCTGCTTCCGGACAGCGTAAGCGGCGTGTGCGCTACCGCGCAAGCGGAAGGGCTAGATAACGCCGTTATCCAGCGCCTTGCCGCAAAGCTGATCGAGCGAACCAAAGACTGCCAACGCCTTCTGAAAGGCCTCTAAGCTTGCACAACTCACGGTTCGCGGTCGACTAGCGACGGTAGGGAACGGTATTTCCGAGCCTGTGGAGTGCAGGCCGCGAGGCTTTACTCTCCGCCCTCGTAGAACAGTTCCAACGGCAAGCCGACCAGCGCCTTGCCGATCCAGTCGCGTGCGATCACGTTGGATGGGCCCATCGCGATCGCGGCGCGCGCGTCTCGATAGCAGCGCTCGATCGGACCGCGATGGTAGCCATAGCCTCCGGTCACGGTCAGCGCGGTGGCCGCGACCTTGTTGGCGACCTCGGCGGCGTGCACCTTGAATTCGGTCAGCGGAATCAGGATCTCGCTCTGCGGCCTGCCGGCGCGCCACAGCACGTCGAGTCGCGCTGCGAGCTCGTTGCGCCACGGCCGCAAGGTCTCGACCAGCACCTTGGCGGCGCCGAGCTCCTGCCGGATCGCCTGGTAATCCGATAGGCTCTTATTCCGATCCTTGTGCACGAAGCTCGTGGTGTGCGCCACCGCCGCGTTCAGCGCTCCGCGCGCCACGCCTTCCCAGACCGCGCCGAGCCCGATCAGATAAACCGGCGACACGCCGTCATAGATGATCTCCTTGCCCTGCCCCTCGGTGCCGAGCCGGTCGCGCCGTGGCACCCGCACATTGCTGTAGCGGATCGGACCTGAATGATTGGCCCGCACGCCGAGCGCATCCCAAGGCCGTGATTCGATCCCTTGGGCCTTGCCGTCGACGATGAAGAACACGATATCGGCCTGGTCCTTTGCGCCGGGCGTGCGCGTCTGTACCACATAGTAGTCGGCCTGACCCGAGCTGGTCGTGAACGACTTCTCGGCATTGACCAGATAATCCTCGCCGTCGCGCAAGGCTTCCGAGAGATTGTACCACCAGTGCCCGCCGGTGGCGCGCTCGCTGGTCGAATAGGTGCCGAGCAGACCACCATTGTTGGATTTGAGCCAGCGCTCCTTCTGGTCGGCGCTGCCGAACAGATTGATAGTTTGGGCCGCGCCGACATGCATCACATAGACGAGGCCGGTCGAGGCATCGGCTTGCCCGATGCGATACGCGGCTTCGGCGAAGTCGACGTGAGCGAGGCCGAGCCCGCCATGCTGCACCTCGTTCAGCACGCCGGTCCATCCGGCCTCCGACAGCGCGCGCAGATTCTCGCGCGGAAACCGGCTCTCCTTGTCGTTGCGATCGGCGTTCACCTTCACGGTGGCGTCGATCGCGGCGTCGAGTCTTGCATAGACGTCGTCGTCGATCTTTCGGGCGAGATTTTCTTGGGCCATGGTCGTTCTCCTGTCCGGGTTGATGTCAAGCGACAGCCTGGGTCGGCTGCCGGCTCGGATTGACTTGTGACGATCCGCCGAGATAGAGCGTCTTGATGTCGCCGCGCCGCCGCAGCTCGGCGGCGGCACCCGCGAGCACGCTGCGGCCGTTCTCGAGCACGACAGCGTGGTCGGCGAAGCGCAGCGCCACCGTCGAGTTCTGCTCCGCGAGCAGGATCGACAGACCCTGCTCGGCATTGAGCTGTTTGAGCGCGCGAAGAATCCCCTCCACGACGAGCGGCGCCAGCCCCATCGACGGCTCATCGAGCACCAGCAGCCGCGGCCGCGACATCAGGGCGCGGCCGATCGCTGTCATCTGCTGCTCGCCGCCGGAGGTCAGCCCGGCCAGCGAACGGCGCCGCTCCTTCAGCCGCGGAAACAGCGTGTAGACGCGGTCGAGATCATCTGCGGTCTCGGCGCGGGTCGCATCGCGCCCGATCGCGCCGGTGAAGAGGTTCTCCTCGACCGTCAGCGACGCAAAACAGTGCCGCCCTTCGAGCACCGGCACGATGCCGGCCCGCACTAGCGCGGCGGCCGATATGCCGGCAAGATCGTGGCCGTCGAACAGGATGCGGCCCGCAGTGATCTGGCCGCGACGGGCGGGCAGCAGCGCCGACACTGCCTGCAAGGTGGTCGATTTGCCGGCGCCGTTGGCGCCGAGCACGGCGACAATTTCGCCCGGCCGCACCACGAGCGACACGTCGCTGACGGCGCCGATGGCGTGATTGTAGGTCGCGGCCAGGCCGTCGACTGAGAGCAGGACTTCACTCATGGTTCGATCCGTCGAGTTACCGGCTGCGGGAGGCACAAGGCTCCCGCAGCGGCGCGATCGATTACTGGCTGACCGGATCGTCGCCGGAGGTGCGGGGCGTGATGCCATGCTCCTGGGCATAGGCGGCCGCGGACTTCTCGATGATCGGCCGCAGGGACGCCCAGTCCGGCGCGATCCAGTCCGACACCACCTTCCACTTCGCGCCATCCCACTGCTGGAAGGTGACGCGGCCGTCGCCCTCGTGATTGTCCCAAGTGACGTTGATCGAATGGAACAGCCCCTTGGCGCCGAGCGCCTCGACCCGCGCCGGATTCAGTTGCAGATGCTCAAAGCCCCAGCGCACCTCGTCGCCGGTCAGCGTGCGCTCGCCGAACTTGGCCTGCGCGATCCTGATCGCCTCGACGTTGAGGATGCCGTTCACGATGCCGAGGTTGTGGTAGACGCTGCCGATCCGCTTCTTGTCGTCGAGATTGCCCTTCCCTGCGCCATAGACGGTCTTGATCACCTCTTGCAGCACCGGATATTCGGCACCGGAGGCTTGCGTGGTGATCGCGATATAGCCTTTGGCTGCGTCGCCCGCTGGGATCACGTCTTCCTCGGAATTGGACCAGACATTACCGATGATGTGGTCGGCCGGGAAGCCGACCTTCTGCGCGGTCTTCAGCGCCACCGGATTCATCACGCCCCAGCCGCGCAGCACCACATAGTCGGGCTTGGCGCGCCGGATCGAGAGCCACTGCGACTGCTGCTCGTTGCCGGGATGCGGCACCTCGATCTGCTCGACGCTGAAATGATACTTGTCCGCGAGGAGCTTGTAGATCGGGATCGTCTCCTTGCCGTAGGGCGAGCCGTGATAGAGCACGACGATTTTCTTGTCCTTGAGCCTGTCGACGCCGCCTTCGCGGCTCGCGATGTAGTTCACGATACCCGAGGTCTCGCTGTAAGGATTGAGCAGCAGCGGGAAGACGTAGGGAAAGACGCGACCGTCGGTCGAATCGGTCCGGCCATGGTTGACGGTGATCAGCGGCACCTTGTCCTTGGTGATGCGGTCGATCATGGCGTAGGCGATGCCGACCGACAGCGGATTCCAGGCAGCGACGCCGAGCCGGTTCTTCAACCGCTCATAGACTTCGACGCCGCGCTCGACCTCGCACTGGGTCTCGCCCTCGTCCCAGGTCAGTTTTACGCCGTTGACGCCGCCGTCGCGGATATTGATTAGGTTCAGATAGTCGATGAAGCCGCCGAAGAAGCCGGTGCCGCCGGCGGCATAGGGGCCAACCCGATAGCTTTGCAGCGGAAAGAACTGCTCGTCGGCGTGGACCGCCGGTGCTCCAGCAAATGCAAGGACGCCCACTACCCCCAGCGCGAATTTCAAGTGTCGAAACCTCATCGTCAGCTCCTTGATGTGTCAGTTGCAGGAAACGTCTTGCGGAGGCCGGTCCACGCGGCCGACGCCGCGCGAAACCGGTCCCACAGCGCGATCAATCCGCGCGGCTCCGCGATCAAAAAGGCGATGATCAGCGCACCGATCACGATGCGCTGGCTCATCTCCAGCACGCCGGAGTCGAACACGCCACCGAGCAGAGCCGCGCCGAGCCGCGACAGGATCAGCGGAAACACCACGATGAAGGCCGCGCCGAGGAACGCGCCGCGCAGCGATGCCAATCCACCGATGATGATGATGAAGAGGATCTGGAACGAGCGATCGAGATTGAAGCCGGCCGGCTCGACTGTGCGCAGGTAGGCAAAGGCCCACAGCACCCCAGCGACCCCGATCAGGAACGAGGATACGCCGAACGCCAGCAGCTTGGTCCGTAGCAGCGGCACACCGATCACCTTTGCCGCGATCTCGTGATCGCGGACCGCGATGAAGTTGCGGCCGGTCTGCGATTGCAGCAGCAGCAAGGTCAGGATCGTCGCCACCGTCACGACGGCCAGCGAGAACAGGTAGCGGCCCGCCGCGCTGGTGAAGGAATAGCCGGCGATGGTCAGCGCTGGCGCATCGATCACGCCGGACGGATTGTCGTTGGAGAACCAGCCGAACTTGGTCAGCGCCCATTGTACGAAGAACTGCGCCGCGAGCGTCGAGACCGCGAGATAGAACCCGCGCAGCCGCAGGCTCGGCAGCCCGAACACGATGCCGATCGCGGCCGCGACGAGGCCGGCCAGCACCAGGTCGAGCAGCAGCGGCAACTCGGGCAAACGGAGATGCAGATTGTAGGCGGCATAGGCGCCGACCGCGAGGAACGCGGCCGAGCCGAGCGACACCTGCCCGGCATAGCCGGTGAGGACGTTGAGCCCGACCGCGGCGAGCGCCAGCGCGAGGAACGGCGTCAGAACCGCGTCCATCAAATAATCCGAACCGGCGAGCGGGATCACGCCGAACGTAATCACTGCGCCGATGCCGATCAGGATGCGGTCGATGACGGGGAGGGTCTGGCGCGGGTTCGAGGTTGCGTCCATGTGCTAGACCCTCTCGACCAGCTTCTGCCCGAACAGTCCCGAGGGCCGCACCAATAGGAATACCAGCGCGACGACATAGCCCGCCCAAGCCTCGATGCCGCCGCCGACCAACGGGCCGACATAGACCTCGGCGAGCTTCTCGATCGCGCCGATTAGGAGGCCCCCGACGATGGCGCCGGCGATCGAATCGAAGCCGCCGAGCACGAGCACCGGCAGCGCCTTGAGCACCACCAGCGACAGCGAGAACTGCACGCCGAGCCGCGCGCCCCACAGCAATCCGGCGACCAGCGCAACGATGCCGGCGACCGTCCACACGATGGCCCACACCCGCGGCAGGCGAAGGCCGACCGCAAGTGCTGCAAACGGATCGTCGGCGACGGCGCGGAACGACAGCCCTGTCCGCGTGGTGCGGAAGAACAGCGCGAACAGCGCAACCAGGCTGCCCGCCACCGCCGCCGCGAACAGATCGAACCGGCTGATGAAGACGCCGACGATATCGAGCGGCACGTCGCTGATGCCGATGTCGAGGCCGTGGACTTGGGTGCCCCACAACAGCTGCGCCGCGCCTTCGATCACATAGGACAGCCCCAGCGTCGCCATGAACAAGGTGATCGGCGGCTGGTTGACCAGCGGCCGCAACACCGTGCGCTCGACCGCGACACCGAGCGCGACCATGATCGCGAGTGTCGCCAGCAGCGCAAGCGGAAGCGCGACGCCGCGCTCGACCAGACTGACGAAGGTCAGCGCCGCGAACAGCAGCATCGCGCCCTGCGCGAAGTTGAGCACCCCCGAAGTCTTGTAAATCACCACGAAGCCGATCGCGACCAGCGAATACATCACGCCCGACAGCAGGCCGCCCACCAGCACTTCGATGAGGAATTGATAGTCAAACATCAAAGTGCGAGCTCCGTTTCGTCCGCATGCGCGACGCCGAGATAGGCATCGACCACCGCCTGGTCGGACCGCACCTGGTCCGGCGTGCCGTCGGCTGCGGCCATAGTCGAGCACCGCGACGCGATCGGACAGCCCCATCACCACACCGATGTCATGCTCGATTAGGACGATGGTGGCGCCATAGCTGTCGCGGGCGTTGCGGACATGCGCGGCCAATTCGTGCTTCTCGCCGAGCGTGACGCCCGCAAAGGGCTCGTCGAGCAGCAAAAGCGACGGCCGCGCCACCAGCGCACGCGCCAACTCGACGCACTTCTGCAAACCATAGGGCAAGGTTCCGGCGGCGCGGTCGCACACCTCGCGAAGGTGCAGGAAGCCGATGACGTCTTCTGCGGCGGCGCGGTTCTCCGCTTCGATCCGCCGTGCCAGAGGCGAGCCGGCGATCTGGCGCAGAAAGCCGGCGCGGACCCGGTGCGCCACTCCCATCAGGACGTTGTCGCGCACCGAGAGGCCCTTGAACACAGCGAGATTCTGGAACGTCCGCGCCACACCATGCTGCGCCAGCCGCGCCGTAGGTACATGGCCGAAGGAATGCTCGCCGAGCCAGACCCGGCCCCGGTCCGGCCGGTAGAGCCCGCTGATGACATTGAGCAGCGAGCTCTTGCCGGCACCGTTGGGGCCGATCACCGCGCGGATCTCGCCTTGTGCGACCTCGAGATCGATGTCGCGCAGTGCGGCGACGCCGCCGAACGAGAGCGAGATGTCAGCAAGCGCGAGCACCGGCTGGATCTCGCCACTGCCTCGTTTCACGAGCGCACGGTCCGCGACGTCCGCGCGCGCGGACAAGGGCGCAGAGAGAGCCGGCTCGACAAGGGCGCCATCCAATGGAAGCACACCCGCGCTTGCTGCGATCATGGTCACGCCAATGTTTCCCGAATCACTCGGCGGCCTGGACGTGCCGCGCCGCGTCCGCTTCCAGTGCACGCACCAGCGGAATGACGCGGCGGCCGAAATACTCGACCTCTTCCTGGAAATGGAGGAAGCCGAGCAGCACCAGGTCGACCCCGATCTTCTTGAGCGCGATGATGCGCTCGGCGATCTGCTCGGGCCTGCCTATCAGGTTGGTCTTGAAGCCGTCATTATACTGGACGAGATCCTCGAAGCTCGATTTGGCCCAATTGCCCTGACCTTCCGGCGAGGCTTTGCCGGCGTTCTTAACCTCGTGACCGAAGGCATTGACGGCCTCCGGATCGGCCTTGGCGATGATCTCGTTGAGGACGCTGCGCGCCTCAACCTCGCTGTCGCGCGCGATCGCGAACGCATTGACGCCGATCCTGACCGAATGGTTGTTGGCCCTTGCCTTGGCCCTGATGTCATCGACCTGCTTCTTGATCTCATCGACCGAATTGCCGTTAGTGAAGTACCAGTCCGACACCCGCGCGGCCATGTCGCGCGCCGCGCGTGAGCTGCCGCCCTGGAAGATCTCGGGCAGCGGCTGGGCCGGCTTCGGCTTCAGCGTGTAGTCGCTGAAGCGATAGAAATCGCCGCGGAAGGTGAAGCTGTCCTGGGTCCAGATCCCGCGCAGCGACCGGATGAACTCTTCCGAGCGCCGGTAGCGTTCGTCGTGATCGAGCCAAGGTTCGCCGATCGCGGTGAACTCGCCACGGAACCATCCAGAGACGATATTAACCGCAACGCGGCCCTCGGTGAGCTGGCTGATGGTGGCAATCTGCTTGGCGGCAACCGCCGGATTCCAAGGCCCGGGCAGCAGCGCCGCGATCACCTTCAGCTTCGTGGTCGCCGCGAGCAGCGCGTGGCTGAAGGCGACCGGCTCGTGCTGGAACTCGGCGCCATAGCCGGCCGTGAAGCGGATCTGGCTCAGGGCATAGTCGAACCCCGCCTGTTCCGCGATCTGCGCCAGTCGGCGATTGTAATCGATATCCCAGCCGGTTCGCTGCTCGATCTTGCTGATCACGAGGCCGCCGGAAACGTTCGGCACCCAATAGGCGAATTTGATCTGATCATGGTTCGCGGTCATAGGAATGTCCTTCTGAAGTTTGGATTTGCAAGTGTAACGCAAGCAGCACGATGCATTCACGCTGCGGCTGGTCAGCGGGTTACGACACAGTTCGTTCAAGCCGTCACTGAGATCGGGATGATGGGAAACTTTGCGCGATCAGCCCTGATCCGCGCCGGCGCGCAATCGGTGCGTCAACAACACGGTGCGCGATACGACATCAGCTGCGCAACGCAGGTTCGAGATCGGTCAAAGAGGCCCCTGAAAGTCATCCGCGTTCCCCTCGCAAGCATCATCGGCGAGCAACCAATACTCTCAGAGAAAGTTGGGACCAGCGAGTCCAAGCCAAACTCTTTTTCAGCGCGTCCGGGAAAGCGGTATTCTTTTGTTGACGCGAAACGCGACGATTGTTGCCATGCGGGCGAAAACTCGGCTGCGAATACTCACCTGCTGAAGTTAATGGCAAGCGGTTTTGATAGCAAAATCGAGAGCCGTCCAACAAGTGTATCGCTGGACCTCCATTGCATCAGCAGTTGAATTTCCTGCCGTCGGAATAACACAAGCGCGAAGACTGTGGTTATCCATTTGCCAAATCCAAGCAGTTCCTTGCGATGCGGTGTCGCTGGCATAGTTTATCCAATAGGAGGTTGCGGCCGCCGTCGATCGATAGGTTGGATTGGACAGATTACGTTGACCCCCTCTATTCAGAAACGAAATGATCGGCGCTGTCGGGCAGCGAGGGTCTACTTCGCCGCTGAATCTCCCTCATACAGCGAGGCACGTTTGTTTTTCATTTGGTATGCTATCTCGCGGTGAGATCCTTCTCCGTCGAGGCTGGTTCGAAGAACGCCTTTGCCTTTAGATGATTTCGCAGAGCGACTGGCCTGTACGGGCCAAAGCTCGTAAAGTTGCGGACCGAGCTCATCGCAAGCCTTTGATAGGCCGTCTCGTGAAGTAGCGCGTTTTCTAGCACGTCGCGGACCACTTTCGACCAACGGAATGCGGTTCGGTGTTGAATTCCACCATCCAGTCGGGTGTGATGTCAGACAGCCGAGAGGATAGCTTCGGCTGTCACAGGTTGTTGAGATTGCAGAACCTGCGATAAGGCGGCGCCACCTCAAGTTCGAATAAGATCCTCCCGGCTATTGAGCTGCTCCCCACTGTCCCCGGAGCAAAGGGCCGCCGCCACTCCACTGCGCTTCAGGACTGCAAGCAAAATTGTCCGATTCGCAGTCGTAAGCCGCCGATTACCCCATCCACGCGCCGGTAGGACTGCTCGACGAGTGGTTTCGTCTACACTTAGGACCTAACGCTCTGATCCAAAGGCAGCGCGCCCCCACGAGCAACGCGTTCAAGGAATGCCGAAGCGCAAGATCGACAAGCTCGCTCGCGCAAAAGCGCGGCCCGATCCTGCCCAATGGGGTGAGGATGAAGTAATGACCCTTGTCGAGGCCGCGGCAGTGTTCTTCCCACTCGGTCCGTTGACAATATCATCGTTGCGCAGAGCCGCGGCCACCGGGACTCTTGAAATCGCCAAAGTTGCGGGCAAGGATCTGACAACCCCTCGAGCGATCTGCAAATTGGTCAAGCCGTCATGCCGGGCCGCAGAGCCAAGCCGCCACGACTCTGGTTTAGAGAGGACGATGAAACCTGGATCATCCTCGATCGTGGCCGGCAAATCCGCACAGGCTGCAGCCGCGACGACATTGACGGAGCTGCGAAGGCGCTCGAGACCTATATCGGCGAGCGACATACCAGCACCATCGGGGCAACTGACCCGAACGTCCTCGCGATAGCCGACGTCCTCACAGCCTACGAAATTTCAAAGCGGCCCAAGGACACGAGCGATGAACGCGCGTGGGCACAACATGACCTGCTGCTCATTCGCTTGCTCGATCTTAACAACTTTTTTGGCGATAAAACCGTCAGTCAGCTCAAAGCTCAGCTTTGTCGCGACTTTGTCGATTGGTCCACCGGTACTGCGAACGACAATCATAGGAAAGCCGGCATCAAGCCACGCAACGGGACAGTCTCTGATCAAACCGCACGACGCCGACTCGAAGATCTACGCGCTGCCGTGAACGCCTACCACGCCGAGCATACGCTCACCGTCGTTCCAAAGGTCACTCTTCCTCCTAAAGCCGAAGGACGACACCGATGGCTAACGCGCAACGAGGCAGCGCGCCTACTCGGAGCAACAATCGGCTACGTGTGGGACACGGAGCAGGAAACGTGGAAGCGCAGCGAGGATGGCGAGCTCGCGCGCCGGGAGCGGTGGATCATTCGCCGTCGCTATCCCGCGGCGCGCTTCTGCCTGATCGGTATCTACAGTGCTCGTCGCGAAGAGACCATCCGGCGCACCCAGTGGCTGCCAACAACGACCCATCCATGGATGAACCTTGACGCGATGGTCTACCAGGGCAAAGGGGCGCTGGAGCAGTCGACCAAGAAACGGCGGCCGCCGGCAAAGATCGCTAGCCGCCTGCGTCCGCATCTGATTCGATGGCGCAGGATCGACCAAGCTCGATCTGCAGAACTCCGCGCCTCAGGGGTTATGAGAGACGGTGAACAAATCCGGTTCGTCGTGAACCGCATGCACGACGGCCAGCCGCTTGCCGGCAAGATCAGGTCAGCCTGGAATGGTATTCTGGAGGACGCCGGGCTGGGCGACGACGTCGTCCGGCATTCACTGCGCCATACAGCGGCGACATGGTTGATGCAGGCGGGCGTCGACATGTGGGAAGCCGCTGGCTGGCTCGGCATGACCGTTGAGCAATTAGAGGCCAACTATGGCCATCACCACCCGGACTTTCAGGAAGAGGCGGCGGAAGCTTTTGGGGCAAGGCGCTGAGCTGACCACTACTCTGCGCGAGCTATTCGTGCTTTGATATCCGCCAAATCAGCTCGTAGGTCCGAAGGGAGGACTTGTGGTGCTCGATGGTGTTCAATGTAACATCCCGACAGGGGCTAGTTCCCTCGCGCTTCCCGATCGTCTTTTTTCCGATTTAGAACAGTACAAGTCCGACGCGGACCGCTGTTCGACGTCCTTGACGGGTGCTTCGAGGGCGACAGACATGGCTGCCGAGCTTCAAATCGTTGCGCATTTCGTTGCGCACAAAAAACACAGAACCTATAAGTGCTTGAAAGAATGGTCGGAGTGGCAGGATTCGAACCTGCGACCCCTGCGTCCCGAACGCAGTGCTCTACCGGGCTGAGCCACACTCCGACTGAGGGCCGGCTTATAGCGTCGGGTTTCGGGGACCGCAAGGGACCACGAGCCACCCAATTGAGGAATCTAGTCACAGTGGATACAGGTCTGAAAACGCACGTTTTGTCCGCAGGCGCCGCCGCCACGGCGACCGCCGCCGGGGTCCTGGCCGAGGGCGGCCTGGTGGCGTTTCCGACCGAGACGGTTTACGGCCTCGGCGCCGATGCCGGCAACGCCGCCGCGATCGCCCGGCTTTACGAGGCCAAGGGCCGGCCGGCCTTCAATCCCCTGATTGCCCATGTCGCCGATCTGGGCGCCGCCCGCCGGATTGCCCTGTTCAATGGGCAGGCCCTGCGATTGGCGGACGCGTTCTGGCCGGGTCCCCTGACCCTGGTGCTGCCGAAGGCGCTGTCCTGCCCGGTTGCGGAACTCGCGACCGCCGGGCTCGACACGGTCGCCATACGCATCCCGGCCCACAAGGTGGCGCGCGACATCATCAAGGCTTTCGGCGGTGCCGTGGTAGCGCCGTCGGCCAATCTCTCCGGCCATGTCTCGCCGACCACCGCCGAGCATGTGAACGGCGATCTCGCGGGCCGCATCGACCTGATCGTCGACGGCGGGCCGGTCGAGGTCGGCGTCGAATCCACCATCGTCGGCTGCTTCTCCGATCCGGTACTGCTGCGACCGGGCGGGCTGACGCGCGCAGAGATCGAGCGTGTGCTCGGCCAGCCCTTGCAGTCGCCGCCGCAAGACGCGGAAAGCGACGTCCAGCCGGTCGCCCCCGGCATGCTCGCGTCGCACTACGCACCGCGGACACCGGTCCGGCTCAATGCCAGCGACGTCCATGTCGGCGAAGCCTTGCTGTCGTTCGGGCCGGCGAAGGTCGCGCGGCGCGAATGCGCCTCCGTGGAGATGAACCTGTCCGAGCGCGGCGATCTTGCCGAGGCCGCCGCCAATCTGTTCGGCTACCTTCGCACCCTCGACAAGAGAAACGCGGATGCGATCGCGGTGACGCCGATTCCCGAGGAGGGATTGGGCGAAGCCATCAATGACCGGCTGCGCCGCGCAGCCGTTGGGCGGTAACAAGCATGACCCGGACCGGAACGGCCGCGTTGGCGCCAAGCGGGAACCGGTTTTCCCTCGCGACAAACGCGAAGCGTTTGCGCGAAGGGCATGCTTAGGCAAAGATCCCCGACTGAGTGAAAGACCAAGAAAAAATGAACATCGTCCAATCAGCGGTGCCGCCGCTTCCGCCCGAATTGCTTGAAAAATTCCGCGCCATCGTCGGCGCGAAATATGCGGTGACCGACGCCGCCGACATCGAGCCTTATGTCACCGAGGAGCGTGACCTGTTCCACGGCCGCTCGCCGCTGGTGCTGCGCCCCGGTTCGACCGCCGAAGTCGCTGCGATCTGCAAGCTCGCGACCGAGCACAGGATCGCGCTGGTGCCGCAGGGCGGCAATACCGGCCTGGTCGGCGGCCAGACGCCGCACAATGGCGAGGTCGTGGTCTCGCTGCGGCGTCTCGACAAGATCCGCGATATCGATGTCGAATCCAACACCATGACCTGCGAGGCCGGCGTGGTGCTGCAAATCGCGCAGCAGAAGGCAGCCGAGGTCGACCGGCTGTTTCCGCTGTCGCTCGGCGCAGAAGGCAGCTGCACGATCGGCGGCAACCTCTCGACCAATGCCGGCGGCACCGGAGCGCTCGCCTATGGCGTGGCGCGCGAAATGGCGCTCGGGGTTGAAGTCGTGCTGGCTGACGGCCGGGTGCTGAACGCGCTGTCGAAGCTGAAAAAGGACAACACCGGCTACGATTTGCGCAACCTCTTCATCGGCGCCGAAGGCACGCTCGGCATCATCACCGCGGCAACGCTAAAGCTGTTTCCGCGGCCGCGTGCGGTCGAGACCGCCTATGTCGGCTTGGCTTCGCCGGCGGCCGCACTCAAGCTGCTGTCGATCTCGCGCGATCAAGCGGCCGGTGCGTTGACGAGTTTCGAGCTGCTCGCCGACGTCGCGGTCGACTTCTCGATCCGCCACGGCATCGATATCCGCGATCCGCTTGAGAGCAAGCACCCCTGGTACGTGCTGATGGAATTGTCGTCGTCGCGCGACGACGCACGCGACACGCTGGAGGCGATCCTGGCCCAGGGCATGGAGGACAGCATCGTCGATGACGCTGTCATCGCCGCCAATCTGAGCCAGCGCCAGGCGTTCTGGAAGCTGCGCGACGAGATGTCGGCGGCGCAAAAGCCGGAAGGCGGCTCGATCAAGCACGACATCTCGGTGCCGGTCGCCGCCGTGCCCGCCTTCATCGAGGAAGCCAATGCTGCCGTGGTGAAGCTGATCCCGGGTTCGCGGCCGGTGCCGTTCGGCCATCTCGGCGACGGCAACATCCACTACAATGTCAGCCAGCCGGTCGGCGCCAACGCGGCCGACTTCCTCGCGCGCTGGCACGACGTGAATGCCGTCGTGTTCGAGATCGTGCTGCGGATGGGCGGCTCGATCTCTGCCGAGCACGGCATCGGCGTGCTCAAGCGCGACGAACTGCCCGACGTAAAGGACAAGGTCGCGATCGAGCTGATGCGGCAGGTCAAGGCGATGCTCGATCCGCTCGGCATCATGAACCCGGGCAAGGTGCTGTGACCGAGCAGGCGACGATGCCCTCCTCCTCTGCCTCCCTCACCATTGCACCGATCACCGATAACGACATCGCCGATGTCGTCGCGCTGTGGCAGGGCTGCGGCCTGACGCGGCCGTGGAACGATCCCGCCGCCGACATCGCGCTGGCGCGGCGCGGACCGAACTCGGCCGTGCTGGTCGGCCGCGACGCCAACGCGATCGTCGCGACCGCGATGGTCGGCCACGACGGCCATCGCGGCTGGGTCTATTACGTCGCGGTCGATCCCAACCGCCAGGGCAAGGGACTTGGCCGCACCATCATGGCGGCGGCCGAGGACTGGCTGCGCGCCGCCGGCGTGCCGAAGCTGCAACTGCTGGTGCGGCGGGAGAACGCCAAGGCCGGCGCGTTCTACCAATCGCTCGGCTATGACGAGTCGACCTCGGTGATGCTGGCCAAATGGCTCGACGGGCGCGAAGCGACTCCCTGAGAGCGTTGAGGACCGACGCATGAGCATCGCCGACCGCGTCCGCGTCAAGCACGTCGAGCTGCTTTCGAAGCGCCGCTACGAGCTGAAGAGCGCGACGTTCGACTACCGGCGCGCCAACGGCGAATGGCAGACCCAGGTGCGCGAGGTCTACGACCGCGGCAACGGTGCGGCGCTGTTGCCCTACAACCTGACGACCCGCAGCGTCGTGCTGGTGCGCCAGTTCCGCTACCCCGCTTTCGCCAACGGCTATGACGATCTCCTGATCGAGGTTGCCGCCGGCATGCTCGACGATGCCGAGCCGGAAGCACGCATCCGCGCCGAAGCGGAGGAAGAGATCGGCTACCGGCTCGTGCATGTGCGCAAGGTGTTCGAGGCTTTCACGTCTCCGGGCGCGGTGACCGAGATGCTGCATTGCTTCGTCGCCGAATACGATGCCGCGATGCGCATCGGTGACGGCGGCGGGCTCGCCGACGAGGGCGAGGACATCGAGGTGCTCGAACTCTCGATCGACGACGCGCTCGCCATGATCAGCGACGGCCGCATCGTCGACGCCAAGACCATCATGCTGCTGCAATACGCCGCGCTGCATCTGTTCAGGTGAACGCGGCTTCGCGCACTCAACGCTTTGGACTAGTTGTCCCCGTCATCCCTGCGCAATGGCTATGCCATTGTCGCTGGAGGTGCGAGCCACTTCGGCGAGCCTCGAAGGATGAATCGGCCACCAGCCGGGCCGTGCATCCTTCGAGACGCGCGAAGACGCGCTCCTCAGGATGACGGGGATAAACTGAACGAAATGCTCTACCGCATCGTGATCGCAAGGCCGCTCAGATCGGCGTTGGCCATCAGACCGACCTGGTGGCCGGTCAGTTCGAGCACCGCGCCCTTCTGGTTGGTCAGCACGATCGCGCGCGCCCCGCGGCCGACGGCAAGCCCTGCGCCGGCCGCACCGTAGACGCCGGCAACGTCGGACGGACGGTTGATGTTGCTGACCCGGCCGCGCAGCACGGTCTTGGAGCCGCCGAACACCAGGCCGTAGTCGAGGCCGCCGGTGGAGAGCCGGTAGGAGCGGCCGCGGAAGGTCAACACGCCGCTGCCGCCGGAGCCGCCGATGATCCAGCCGGCCTTGTAGATCGTGAGAGTCACGAAGCCGCTGTCGGCGCGGGCCGCGGAAGAGAACGCAAGGCCGGTGAACGCCAGCAGCGCGACAAGCGCAGCACGCAGGGTGGATGAAGATTTCATGTGCGGTCTCCCCAGGATTTACTCACGTCGATTTGCTCTCGTCGATTTGCTCGCGTCGTGACACGGCTGCGAATCGCGATGCTCCGACTGTAGCAAGCGCGTAAACAGGCGCAATTTGGCACAGCGATGGCCGATTTGTTGACGGGTGCTTTCGCACGACCGGTGTTGAACCTGTTCCCGGGGTTGCAATACTCACTGCATGTCCGGGGCGATCGGCCCCTGAGCTCCAGGATTGCCCCGTGGAGCATTCATTTTTCAAACCGGAGATTTCCCATGCGTCGTCTTGCGATTGCCTGTGCCGCCATTGCCGCCACCGTGTCCGTGCTTGCTGCGGCAAGCCCGGCAAGCGCCACGCCCTATCATCTGATCCGCTGGCAGGACACCGGCTTCTGCCAGATCTGGGACCAGAGCATCCCGACCACGCCGTGGCCGGCGAACTTCTCCATCGTCAGCGAGGAGCTGCCGACCTTCGACGCTGCGTTCAGCTACAAGACCGGCCTCCTGAACAACGGCACCTGCGCGTTCTGAGCGAACGCCATTCGATCACGCACAGGGCGGACACGCGGCAACAGCGCGGCGTCCGTCCTTGTGCTGTCAGATATGACGCGATCCAGCGTCAGTGATGCTTGATCAGGGCGTCGCGCGCGGCGGCGAGTTCGAGGAATGCCGCGCCGTTGCCGCCACCGTCGGGATGCACCGTCTTGGCGGCGCGCTTGAAAGCCTGATGGACTTCGGTCGCTGCGAGCCGGCGGCCGAACGGCAGGCCGAGCAATTGCCGGTACTGCTCCTCCTGCGTCAGCGCCTTCGGCGCCAAGCCGCGCCGGCCGAACCGCGGCGCCGACAGCATGTGCAGTGCGTCGTTGACGATGCCGAGACGGCGCAGCGCCATCGCTTTGGTGCGGCGGTCGGCCGATTTCATCGCCGCCTGGCGCAGGATCGGCAGCACCTGTGCGGCCGCATGCCGCAGCGTCTCGTCGATGTCGGTCGCGGCGATCTCCGCGACCATTTTGGCCATCTCGCGGTAGTCGGGATCCGGCGCCGCGCAAAAGCGCTCGATCGCAACTTTCCAGTGTCTGATATTCGGGTCCATGTCCGCGGTCCGTAACTGTCATCCGAATCCGGATAACAGCAACGCGCAAACGCGGCTTGGCGTTTCGGTTGGCGCAGTTTTGAATAGTGTTGTCGACAACGCTCACAAATCAGAACGAGGAAACGCCATGGCCCTTCTCGACAATCAAATCGCCGTCATCACCGGTGCGGGCTCGGGCATCGGGCGCGCCATCGCACTGGGCTACGGCCGCGAGGGCGCGCGCGTGGTGCTGCTCGACATGAACGGCGATGCGGCGGCGGAAGCGGCCAGGGAGATCCGCAATGCCGGCGGCAAGGCGGAGAGCTTTGCGCTCGACGTGACCGATCGCGACGCCTGCGTCGCGATGGCAAAGCAAGTGGCCGACAAGGTCGGGCCGGTCTCGATCCTGGTCAACAATGCCGGCATCGCGCGCCGCAACGGCATGCTCGGCACCGACGAGGAAGTGATCAAGGATTGGGAAGACATCATCTCAATCAATCTCACCGGCGTGTTCAACGTGACGCATTCGTTCCTCGCGCCGCTGCGCAAGAACAAGGGGCGCATCGTCAACATCGGCTCGATCCAGTCCTTCGTGCATCTGCGCACGCCGAGTTCGCCAGCCTATACTGCCTCCAAGCACGGCGTGCTCGGCTTCACCAAGGCGTTGGCCGCCGAGCTCGGCAAGGATGGTGTGCGCGTCAATGCAATCGGGCCGGGCTTCATCGAGACGCCGTTGAACGAGAAGGTGCGCGCCACCAATCCCGACCTCGTCAAGGTCTTCATGGACCACACCCCGCTCGGCCGCGCCGGCAAGCCGGAGGACATCGTCGGCCCCTCCATCTTCCTCGCCTCGGACCTGTCGGCCTATGTCTCGGGATCGATCGTGATGGTCGATGGCGGCTACCGCACATTGTGACGGATGGAACCGCAATCGTGGCGATTTCTGGGTATTTTGCTTACAGAGCAGGGAGTTAGGGGCGCGTTAAGGGCTTGTTAACCAAACCGGCACACCGTGGATCTACGGGGTAGTTGGTTCTCGATGTCTTCGCTTCACCGACGAAGCGGGCGTTGATCGGGAGGAGTTCATGTCTTACGCGTCCACCGTACCGTCGCCGGAAGCTCTGCTGCCGTCGCTGGCTCCAAATGAAATCGTCCCACTGCTGATCGGCGCGACCGTCGATGAAGTCGAGCGCGAGCTCGTGCTGCAAACGCTTGCGCGCTGCGACGGCAACCGCACCCGCGCCGCGCGCGTGCTCGGGCTGTCGGTTCGGACGTTGCGGAACAAGATCCGCGAATATTCGGCCGACGGCATCGACGTGCCGCTGAGCGAGCACGCCGCAGCCTAGAGCAAGATCCGGGAGCGCGCGAAGCGGCTTTCCGGGAAGATCGTGCTTGGACAACGAGCTAAGCGTGATGACGATTCAACCGGATCGCATCACGCTTTGCGGCACGTCGACGCTAGATCGGCAGGTCGATCGAAAGCCGCCGCCAGCGCGACAATAGCTCGCTGCCGTCGGCATCGAGGCAGCGAGCGAGACGCACCTCGGTCGTCGCGGCCTGTTGCAGCGTCTGCGCGACCAGCGCCGTCGCATAGTCCCAATAGTCGCGCCGTCCCTTCGGATCGTCGTCGACCAGCGATTTTGCGAGGATCTCGACATAGATCGCAGCGACGGCTCTTTGCCAGAGCTCACCTGCGCGCTCGCCCTCCGCCGAGGGCGCGCCGGTCCGCGACTGCCAGGCCAACCAATAATTTTCCTCCGCGCCGCCCCAAGCGGATGGCAATAGCGATGGATCGAGGCATGGCGAGCGACACTCAAGCGGCTGCATGCCGCGCGCGTCGCAGAAGAAGCAATAGCCAAGCTTGTCGTACCAGCTGACGCGCAGCAATCTGCGAATCTCGGTCTGTTGATCCGCTGCGAGCTGCCTGATGCCGGTCCGTTCGAGATCGCCGATGATCGCCGCCAAGCGATCGCGATCATACGGCTCGACCTCGAGCACCACGCCGATATTGCGCGGAAACAGCCCGTCGAGCATCTCGATCATTTCGCGATAGAACCGGCCCGCCAGGCCGCCGCCGCGCCACGCCTTCGCGACGCCGACATAGTTGCAGTAGATCAGCTCGCTTGCGTGATCGTAGGTGAAGAAGCCGAGGCCGATCGCGCGCCCTTCCGCGCGCAGGATGAAGCAGCGCGAGTCGAGGCAGTATGACAGCTTCCGACCGCCGACGCTGAACTCTCGTCGTTCGCCGACATCATCTGACAGCACCCAGCGCACAATGTCGTCGGGGGCGTCGCGCTCGTTCGGAGGAAACAGCCCGGCATATAGATCGAGGACGCCGGTGTTGCGAAACGCCGCTTCGTCGCGCAGATCGTGCCGCGTCACCACGATGTCGAACGTCAGCGCCCCTGTTGCGTCGCCTGCAACTGCCCCGCGCCTGTCGTTCAGAATCCGCAACGCGTCCTCCCGTCACGATCTTCGCATCGAATTATGACTGTTGATCGCTTGCATCAGCCGCGCCCGGCAGAATTGAAGCCGTCATCCAACCTCTGTTACAAGCGGCTTGAAATCGCGACGGAGCATATCAGTGGCTGACGAGACAATCTCCCGCCAGGGGTCACGAGGGGCGCAGGGGCCGCAGGGCCGTCAGGGCGAGCCGGGTCGGCCCGGTCCGCAAGGACATCCGGGGCGGCCGGGGCCGGAAGGTGCGCGCGGCAAGCCGGGTCCGCAGGGCAAGCCCGGACTGGTTGGGAAGGCGGGGCCCCAGGGCAAGCCGGGAGCGCAAGGCAAGGCGGGCGTGCAGGGTCCGCGCGGCGAGGCTGGCCCACAGGGACCGCAGGGACCGGCCGGTCCGCGCGGTGAAGCCGGCCCGCCCGGACAATTGCCGTCGATCGAACAGGTGATGCCGTGGCTGCACATGATCTTCGACGCCTGGGAAGACTACAAGCGCACCAAGGAGCGTGAAGCCGCCGAGTTCGCCGAGCGCGATGCCGCCGAGCGCGCGGCAGCGGAAGCGATCGCGCTTGACGTCGACGCCATCGACTTCGCGGAAGATGACGACGAGGACGACGATCACAAGAAAAAGAAGAAGCACCGCAAGAAGGACAAGAAGTAATCCTTCTTGTCCTCGCGCGGCGACACGGCCAGCTCTGTCCGTGCCGCGCCCGATGCCTACGGCTCCGCGCCCGGATTGGCCGGAGGATCGGAGGGTCGAGCGAGGTGCATGAGCTGGAAGACCCAGCGCATGGCGTAATACCAGGCAACGCCCGCGAGCGCCCCGCAAGCCGACAGGATGATGACGTTGGCAAGGTCGATCGTCCCGCTCGACCACAGCATGCCGCAGGTCCAGAGCACGGCGAACGCAATCGAACAGGACGTGAGCAGGGCAGGCTTCATGGCGTTGCTCCGGGATCGGGTGAACGACACCGATGCCCGGACGCGTGGCGCCGTACCGTGATCTGCATCACGGTGCGCCCCGCCCTCAGCTAAACCGCAGGCGCGAACGCTCCCTCGCCTTCTCCGCCTCCACCTCGCGATCGCGCGCCGGTGCCGTGGTCTGCAACGAGATCAGGAGCCTGCGCGCGGCATTCGAGACCTCGGTCACGGCCAGGTTGAAGGCGGCCTCATTGGACTGCGACGGCTTGTTGAAGCCGGACAGTTTGCGCACGAACTGCAGCGCCGAGGCGTGGATCTCGTCCTCGGTGGCGGGCGGCTCGAAGTTGAACAGCGTCTTGATATTGCGGCACATGTCGGTCTCCCTCGCCCGCGGCAACGGGGCGGCTCTCTCAAGGACGATCGGCTGCTGCAAAATACGACATCGTGGTCTATTCTGGCAGTGTCATCGTCCACGGTGGAGCGAGGTTCCGGATGAGCCACGTGATCTACAAGGTCGTCCAGCACGACGGCGGCTGGGCCTATACCGTCAACGGGGTGTTCTCGGAACCATTTCCTACCCATGCCGCGGCACTCGCCGCTGCCCGACGCGCCGCCAACGAGCAGCGCGTCCCCGGCCGCACCGAGGCGATCCAGTACGAGACGTCGGACGGCAAATGGTTGACCGAAACCGCATCCGGCAACGACCGCCCGGAGACCGAGGTCGAGGACGGCCGCTAGTTCACCTCGTCGCCTTCAGAACGGAACCTGGACGCCGAGCCGGTCGAAGAACGCCCGCCCCCGGTCGGTGATCCGCAATGCGCGCGGAATCCGATGCGGCGCAACGCCGCGCATCTCGACCAGCCGCGCCAGCACGGCATTGGCAAACGGACCGGCGAGATGCGGCACGCGCTCGGTCCAGTCGTTGCAGAGCCGCAGATGCGGCTGCCGCGCCGAATCGAAATCGATTGCCTCGGCCCGGCACCAGGCCAACCCCTGCTCGGTCACGCGACCATCGCGGCCGTCGATCACGACGAGGCGGCGGCGGATCAGCGCATTCGACAACAGCACGCCGAGCTGACCCGCAAGGTGGTGGTAGCAGGTCCGCGATCGCCTGAGCTGCTCGGCCGGCATCGCACGCCGCCGCCCGACGGTGGCCTTGGCCGCAAGATCGACGAGGTTCTCGATCAGCGCCGCGACGTCGTCGTCCCTGATCCGGTAATATCTGAACCTGCCCTGTGCCCACACCGACAGCACGCGGGCGTCGACCAGCTTCTGCAAATGCGCGCTGGCGCCTTGCGGCGAAATGCCGGCGACCGCAGCAAGCTCGCCCGCCGGCAGCGCCTTGCCGTCGGCCAGCGCACTGACCATGGCCTCGCGGACCGGATCGCCCAAGGCCTCGGCGATCCGCGAAAATCCTGTCTGCAAGCCCTGGGATGATCCCACCGCATCGTCCTCCAGATCGCGCCGAAACGTCCTACCCGCATGCGCCGTGCCACGCAGCTCATTTCAGATTTTCCTGAAACGTTGCGGCGGCCTGTTCCGTTCAAATGGGCGGCAGTCGACCAAACACAAGGGAACGATCATGACAGCTGGCAGCAACGACGCGGAACGCATCTACAGGCTCTGGGATGAAGCGCTCGGCAACAAGGACCTCGAGGCGGCGCTCGCGCTCTACGCAGCCGACGCCTCGATCGAGAGCCCGCTGGTCCAGCATTTGATGCAGACCAAAGACGGGATCGTCCGCGGCCGCGACGCGCTGCGCGAGTTCATCACGCGCGTGTTCCGCACCAACCCGCCGCAACGGCGGCGCTTCAAGCAGGGCTTCTTCAGCGACGGTCGCCTTCTCACCTGGGAGTATCCGCGGCAGTCTCCGGACGGCGATCAGATGGATCTGGTCGAGGTGATGGAGATCGATGACGGCCTGATCGAGCGTCATCGGGTCTATTGGGGATGGTACGCGCTGAACGTACTCAAGGAGAGCTAGCCGAACACATCTTTGCCAGCCGCGCCGCGCAGCTCTCGGACAACGCTTTCGGTCATGCTAGGCTTGCACCGAAGCGGCTGGACAAACGCGCCGCGCGTGGGAAGAAGCATGATGATCCGTTGGTGCGCGGCGCTTGTGGCCGCTCTCGTCTCGATATCGGTACCGACCATGGCTGCAGATTACCCCACGCCGCAGGACGGCGAGTGGACCGCAAAGGACTTCAAGTTTCACAGCGGGGAGGTGATGCCGGAACTGCGGCTGCACTACACCACGGTCGGCGCACCGACCGGACAGCCGGTGCTGGTGCTGCACGGCTCCGGCGGCTCGGCCGCCAGCATGCTGACGCCGAGCTTTGCCGGCCAGTTGTTCGGCCCCGGCCAGCCGCTTGACGCGGCGAAATACTACATCATCATCCCTGACGGCATCGGGCACGGCAAATCGTCGAAGCCGTCGGACGCGATGCGGACGAGCTTTCCGAAATACGACTACAACGACATGGTCGACGCGCAGTATAGGCTTGTCACCGAGGGGTTCGGCATCAAGCATCTGCGGCTCGTGATCGGCAATTCGATGGGCGGCATGCACACCTGGATCTGGGGCGTGCGCTATCCGCGGATGATGGACGTGCTGGTGCCGATGGCCTCGCAGCCGACCGCGATGGCCGCGCGCAACTGGATGCTGCGGCGGACGATGCTGGACACGATCCGCAACGATCCCGACTACAATGGCGGCAACTACACCCGCCAACCGCGGATGATGAAATACGCCATCGCCGCCTATCGCTTCGCCAGCGCCGGCGGCACGCTCAATTACCAGACGCTGGCGCCGACCGCAGCGCAGGCCGACAAGATGGTCGACGACCAGCTGGCGCTGCCGGTCGCATCAGATGCCAACGACTACATCTATCAATGGGAGGCCTCGCACGACTACGATCCTTCCGCCGGAATGGAGAAGATCGAGGCCACCCTGTATGCCATCAATGCCGCCGACGATGAACGCAACCCGCCGGAGACCGGCGTCACTGAAGCTGCAGTGAAGCGGATCAAGAACGGCAGGATTGATCTGATCCCGGCAAGCAGCGAGACACGCGGCCATCTCACCACCGGCGATGCGAAGTTCTATGCCAGGCAATTGCAGGGACTGTTGCAGACGGCGCCGACGATGTAGCGATCGAGGTCATGGCAATGTCCGCTGATCGCTTCCGCCGCATTGCGCTGAGCCTGCCCGAGGTCGTTGAAGGCGCGCATCACGGCACAACCGATTTCCGCGTCGGCAAGCGCATCTTCGCAACCCTCGGCTATCCCGACCAGGATTGGGGCATGGTGAAGCTGACACCTGAGCAGCAGGCGATGCTGGTCGAGGCCGAGCCGGAGATCTTCCGGCCGGTGCCGGGCGGCTGGGGCAAGAGCGGCAGCACCAATGTCCGCCTCGCGAAAGCGGATCAGGTCACGCTACGCAGCGTGCTCGAAATGGCGCGGGACAATATCGCGGTGAAAGCCGCGAAGAAGGCGCGCGCAAAGAAATCATCCTGAGCGCGACCATCCCGCACTGCATCAAGCAAAGCGCGGTTTCGCTGATTCTTTGAGCATGCATCCCGCGCGCGGTTCGTGCCTAATCGCGCGAACACCGGATTCGCGTGACGCTACGCGCGGGTCACGTAGAAATTTTCGCCGGAGGAAGGCAATGCGAAGGCTCACGCATGTCGCGGTGCTTGCGTGGCTCGCCATGATGGCGGGCGCCGCACTGGCGTTCGACAACGGCCAATATGACAACGTGCCGCCCGATATCCGCGCCTGGTTCAAGAGCGTGATCGCGCCGAATGGCGTGCCGTGCTGCGACATCTCCGACGGCCATCGCACCAGCTACGACGTTCGGGGCGGCGCCTATTGGGTGCCGATCGAGGGCGAGTGGATGATGGTGCCGGAGCGCGCCGTGATCCGCGATCGCGGCAACCCGGTCGGCGAGGCCGTGGTGTGGTACGTGCACCACCGCGGCAGCATCATCATCAGCTGCTTCGTTCCGGCGGATGCGGTCTGAACGGCGCCCGCCGCCTGCGCGGGAAGCCTGCGCGCGAGGTCGCGTCAATTTGAAACAGTTACTCCCTGTTAACCTTACTTTTTAACCAATAATTAAGGATGAGTTTGCGGGCGCCATGAGGCGCGGCCTAGCGTCTGCAGAAATGCTCCGTAACCGCGAGTTGGTGCGTGCCATGGCTCTTCGAAGAATGGCGTATCGAACAACTGGGGCGCTGATGGCGTCCCTTGGCATTGCAGCGCTGCTGCTTGCTTCCCCGACCGAGACCTATGCGAGATCCGGATCCGCAGCGCGCGGCACGTTCTCCTCGCATCATCCAGCCTTCCGCCATCATGTGCGGGTGCCCGGCATCGTGTTGCCGGACGCGGGCGGATATTATGATGGCGCGGCGAGCGTTCCTTTCGCCGCCGAGGTCCCGGCGCCGGTCTCGAGCGACGTCCGCTACACCTACACCCAGGACGTGCCGTGGGATTGGGCGCATCGCTATCCGCCGGCCGTGGTGCCGTCGGATCGGCCCTATGTGTCGAGCTGCCCCACCGAGAGCGTCACGGTGCCCGGCCGGGGCGGCGACCGCACGGTCAACATCACGCGGTGCTACTGACGAATAGCTCGATCCCGTCCGCAAAAACAAAAGAGGCCGCCCGCAAGGACGGCCTCTCGTATTTTGGCAGACGCTCGGCGCGCCGGCAGACAGCTGGTCAGGAATCCTCGCCCTTCAGATGGCCGACGTGCTTCTGGGTGTAGAGCTCAAGGCCGATGCGCTTGATCAGGTCGAGCTGGGTCTCGAGGAAGTCGATGTGGTCTTCCTCGTCCTTCATCAGCTGCTCGAACAGGTCGCGGCTGACATAGTCCTTGACGCCATGGCAGTAGGTCGCCGCCTCCTGGTAGAGCGTGCGCGCGCCGATCTCGGCGGCGAGGTCACACTCGATGATCTCCTTGACGTCCTGGCCGATCTTCAGGGGATCAAGCACCTGCAGATTCGGAAAGCCGTCGAGGAAGAGGATGCGATCGACGAATTTGTCGGCGTGCTCCATCTCCTCGATGGACTCCTTGCGCCAGACCTTGGCCATCTCCAGGAGGCCCCAATTGTTGAGCATCCGGTAGTGCAGCCAGTACTGATTGATGGCGGTCAGTTCGCTGCGCAGCCCCTTGTTCAGATAATCGATGACCTTCGGGTCGCCTTGCATGATCCACTCCACCTGTCGCGGCCAACCTAGGCCGGCCCTAAACTTAGAACGTTTCTAAATCAGATTGCCGGCAAGAGCAACCCTTCGCAGAAGCAGCGCGTGGATAACCGGGTTCGAAGGATTTGGCGCAGCGTCTTGCAGCGAAGCGGAAGCCCGTTCGCCGTCAGGAAGCGCGTCGAAACGAGAAGCGTTAGCAGGCCGCGAGCGCGAATTCGGCCGGCTCGGCGTCCTCGTTGGCGGCGTGCGGATGGCCGCTGTGGGGGCAGCCGGAGCAGCAGGCCTTGGCGCAGGGACCGAGCGCCTCGTCGATGATCGCCTTGATGGTGCGCGCGCAGCGGCCGCATTCGGCACTGCAGCCGAGGCAGCCGTACACCTGCTTGGCATTTCGTGTCACGGACCCACCGCCATTGACGGCATTGCGGACATCGTGGTCGCTGAGGACGTTACAGGAACAGACAATCATCGGAGAAAGGCGGGGTCCAACGGTGATGCTTCCCAATATGGATATTGTCGGCTCCCGCGTGATGCAAAAGGAAAAAGCGGTTTTTGTAGCAATTCCAAACTGATGCGGGATTCATATTGGAATGAGTCTAAATCGGTCGGAGGTCAGGAATCCGACACCCGCCGGATGGCTGACGAGCCAATAACCGCTGCCTTCGCCGCCGGCCCCATGAGCAGGCGCCTCGCCGCGGCGCTGTCAGGCTTGTGCGTTGCAAGATATTGCAAAAGCTGCAAGCATTTGGTCGCGAATGCGGCAGCGTCGTTCATTGATCATTCAAGCTGAATATGGAACCCTCCGGCGAGACAGATCGCCAATGCACGCTGTCCCTGCTGCCGCGAGAAAGGTGAGGCCATGAAGAAGACATTGCTGGCGCTTTGCGCCGTTGCCGCTGTGGCGGCTTCGACTGTGGCGGTGCCCGCCCCCGCCCAGGCACAACGCGGTGTCGCCGCCGGCGTCGCTGCGGGATTGATCGGTGGCGCCATTGTCGGTGGCGCGATCGCATCGCAGAACCGCTATTACGGTCCCGGATACGGCTACTATGCGCCCGGTCCGGCCTATGTCGCCGAGCCCGGTTATGGTCCCGACTGCTTCTGGCAGCGCCAGCGGTTCTGGGACGGCTACACCTGGCGCGTTCGCAGCGTCCGCGTTTGCGATTGATCGCCGTTCATCTCGATTAAATCGAACCAGATGTCCCGGAAAACCGACTGTTTCTCCGGGACATCTGCTGCAGATGGCCAGAAAAAACCGCTTTTCTGCGCGATCAGCCTGCGGACGTTTACTTTCGGTTGACTGTTCTGCGCTGTTTAGCAAGACAGCAGTTCGAGATCAGCGTGTGAGTCACCTCAACCCGGCGCCGAACCACGACGCCACCACCTTCCAGGAGAGCCAAAGACATGAAGAAGACTTTAGCTGCCCTTGTCGCCGTTACCACGATTGCCGGTTCGCTGGCCGTTGCTCCGGCTGCCAAGGCTGGTGACGGCGGCGCCGTCGCGGCCGGCGTTGCCGGCGGCCTGATCGGCGGCGCCCTGCTGGGCGGCGCTATCGCAGGCGCTCGCCCCGCCCCGGTCTATGTCGCACCGGCGCCGGTTTACGTCGAAGAGGCCCCGTGCCGCATGGTTCGTGAGCGCTTCTGGGATGGCTACGGCTGGCGCTTCCGTCGCATCCAGGTTTGCGACTGATCGACCGACACGTTTTCAGCATCACATTCGAAAACCCGGCCTCGCGGCCGGGTTTTTGCTTTACGCCACCAGGCGGCCCTGCGAGCCGGCCCGATCAGCGCTGCCCGTTCATCGCGCGCAGCACCGCCTCGCTCGGCCAGCAATCGACCTTCAGCCCGGCCTGCTTCTGATAGGCGCCGAGCGCCGCGCGGGTCTGCATCCCGGCCTTGCCGTCGAGCTTGTCCTTGTAGAGACCGATCTTCGTCAGCTGCTGCTGCATCGCCTCGACATCGGCGGAGCGCAGCTGCTTCGACGCCGACCATGGCGTCGCGAATGGCTGCGGGCTCGTCATGCGGTCGGCGAGGTGGCCGACGAACAGCACGTAGAGATCGGAGAAATTGTATTCCTTGATCACGAAGTAGTTCGGCGTGGTCAGGAAGGCGGGACCGTAGCTGCCTTCCGGCTGCAGCAGCGACGCCGATTGCGCCTGCTCGGCGGCGCTGAGCTTCTGCCCGCGCACCGGCACGAAGCCTGCGCGCAGCCACTGGCTGATCGGCTTCGTCACTTCAGGCACGCCCATCGTGCAGTCGGCATTGGCCGGCGCCTGCACCTCATAAGCCCAGCGCACGCCGGGCTGCCAGCCCTTGTTGACCAGCTGCTGCGCGGCGGAGGCGAGCGCGTCCGGCACCGAATGCCAGATGTCGACGCGGCCGTCGCCGTCGAGATCGACGCCGTGCTTGTAATATTCCGACGGCAGGAACTGGGTGTAGCCGGTCGCTCCCGCCCACGATGAGCGCATCTCCTTGCGCGTCACCGCGCCCTCGCCGAGGATCTTCAGCGCCAGGATGAATTCGGTGCGGTACTGATCCTTGCGACGGCCGACATAGGCCTGCGTCGCCACCACGCGCAGCGTGTCGTAGGGCAGCGAATAGCGGCCGTAGTCGGTCTCGCGGCCCCAGATCGCCAGCACGACGGCGGCCGGGACGCCGAACCGCTTCTCGATCGCATCGAGCGAGGAGCGATACTTCTGCATCAGCCGCTGCCCTTCGGCGGCGAGCCGCGCGATCGAGGCTTCCCTGATGTAATCGGCCGGCACCTGCACGAACTCGGCCTGCGCCGGTGCGCCGGTCTTCGGACGTCCGGGCAGGATCAGGTCGGGCAGCTTGTAGTCGGGCTCGAGCGAGCGCGTCTCGCGATCGAAGGTCTCGCGCGACACGCCGGCGGCCTTGGCCTCCGGCCACAGCGAGGCGATGAACTGGGTGAACGCGGCGTCGACCGCGCGCGCGGGTGAGACGACGGATGCGAGCAGAAGCCCGAGGGCAAGCGCGCGGAGGAATGTCAAATCCAACAACCTGTTCACGCAGCGGACCAATGGGCGCGCCATCAGGCCAACGCCCGCGATATCAGTGTCGTGAGCCTTACCACGACACCGGATTGCTGTGAACCTTGGCGGCCGCGCTCAATGCGTGGCCTGCTTGGCGCCTTCGATCGAGTCGTTCGACAGCTTGTCGACGATGGCGATGCCGATCGCCGACAGGATGAAGACGCAGTGGATGATGGTCTGCCACATCACGCCGGTCTCGGTGTAGTTGCCCTTGCCTGACGACAGCGCGCCGGCCTCGATGAAGGTGCGCAGCAAATGGATCGAGGAAATGCCGATGATCGCCATCGCCAGCTTGATCTTCAGCACGCTGGCATTGACGTGGCTCAGCCATTCCGGCTCGTCCGGATGGCCCTGCAGATTGAGGCGCGAGACGAAGGTCTCGTAGCCGCCGACGATCACCATCACCAACAGGTTCGAGATCATGACGACGTCGATCAGGCCGAGGACGGCCAGCATGATCTGCTGTTCGCTGAAATCGAAGGAATGGGCGAACAGGTGCCATAGTTCCTTGAGGAACAGCACGACATAGACGCCCTGGGCGATGATCAGGCCGACATAGAGCGGCAATTGCAGCCAGCGCGATCCGAAGATCAGCATGGGAACGGGACGCAGCGAGCGGCCCTTCAGGGGGGCACGCGCGTCGGAAAGTGCGGACATGGTGGAGTGCTCGCAGAATTTGATTTGCGGGAGCGCTCTATCTACGCAATCCCGCGCGCTTGAAAAGCGACAACTGGCCGCAGATTGCGCCGCGATGCCGTCACGATCCTGCCAACGAGCAACGGTCGAACGCGGCGCGATGGCCGCGCTCGACCGCTTGAACAGATCAGCGCGTCAGCTTCTTGTATTTCACGCGATGAGGAATGATGCTGTCCTGGCCGAGCCGGCGCATCTTGTCCTTTTCGTAATCCTGGAAGTTGCCCTCGAACCATTCGACATGGCTGTCGCCCTCGAAGGCCAGGATATGGGTCGCGATGCGGTCGAGGAACCAGCGGTCATGGCTGATGATGACGGCGCAACCGGCGAAATCCTCGAGCGCCTCTTCCAGCGCGCGCAGCGTGTCGACGTCGAGGTCGTTGGTCGGTTCGTCGAGCAGCAGCACGTTGGCGCCCGACTTCAGCATCTTGGCGAGATGCACGCGGTTGCGCTCACCGCCCGACAGCGCGCCGACCTTCTTCTGCTGGTCGGCGCCCTTGAAGTTGAACGCCGAGCAGTAGCCGCGCGAATTGACTTCCTTCTTGCCGAGCAGGATCAGCTCGTTGCCGCCGGAGATCTCCTCCCACACCGTCTTGTTGCCCTCGAGCGCGTCGCGCGACTGGTCGACATAGCCGAGATGCACGGTCTCGCCGACCGTGATGGTGCCCTTGTCCGGCGTCTCCTGCTCGGTGATCATCTTGAACAGCGTGGTCTTGCCGGCGCCGTTGGCACCGATCACGCCGACGATGCCGCCGGGCGGCAGCTTGAAGGTGAGATCGTCGATCAGCAGGCGATCGCCAAATCCCTTGCTGAGACCTTCGAAGTCGACGACGTTGGCGCCGAGCCGCTCGGCGACCGGAATGATGATCTGCGCGGTCTGGGTCTGCTTCTCGCTCGCCTTCTTGAGCAGATCCTCATAGCGCTGGTAGCGGGCCTTCGACTTGGCCTGGCGCGCCTTCGGCGAGGACGCCACCCATTCCTGCTCGCGGGCCAGCGTCTTCTGATGCGCGGCATCCTCGCGGCCTTCCTGCTCGAGTCGCTTCTGCTTCTGCACCAGCCAGGACGAGTAATTGCCCTCGTACGGGATGCCGCGGCCGCGGTCGAGCTCGAGGATCCAGCCCGTGACGTTGTCGAGGAAGTAACGGTCGTGGGTCACGATCAGGATCGCGCCGGGATAGTTGCGCAGATGGCCTTCCAGCCACGACACCGATTCGGCGTCGAGATGGTTGGTCGGCTCGTCCAGCAGCAGCAATTCCGGCTGGTCGAGCAGCAGGCGGCACAGCGCCACGCGGCGGCGTTCACCGCCGGACAGTTTTGTGACATCGGCATCGTCGGGCGGGCAGCGCAGCGCGTCCATCGCCTGGTCGACCTTGCTGTCGAGATCCCACAGGCCCTGGGCCTCGATCTCGTCCTGGAGCTTGGTCATCTCGTCGGCGGTCTCGTCCGAATAGTTGACCGCAAGCTCGTTGTAGCGGTCGAGGATCGCCTTCTGCTTGGCGACGCCCTGCATGACGTTCTCACGAACGTTGAGTGCCGGATCGAGGTGCGGCTCCTGCTCGAGATAGCCGACGCGGGCGCCCTCGGCGACCCAGGCCTCGCCGTTATACTCCTTGTCGAGGCCGGCCATGATCTTGAGCAGCGTCGACTTGCCCGAGCCGTTGACGCCGAGCACGCCGATCTTGGCGTCCGGGTAGAAGCTCAGATGGATGTTATCGAGCACCTTGCGGGTCGGGTACGCCTTGGTCAGACCCTGCATGAAATAGATGAACTGGCGAGCCATCCGCTGTCCCTGGAATTGATCCGATTTGTGGAAATTTTGCTGCCGCCGATGTAACGGCCGGCCCCCGAAAGCGCAACCGCGGGACCTCTGTTTTCCGTCCGTTCACCACGTTTCGCGGCTTCACCACGGGTGATTACGGGTTCGACGTCATGTGTGCGCCGAATCACGACAATTGAAACCATCTTTTAATAAATCAGGCCAAAACTCGTTCTCAACGCCGAAAAACGGCGATTTTCGCGGCAGAACCGCGGCCAAAACAGTTGAGGCCACGTCATGGCTACCATCATTTCAGCACCCCTTTCGCGCCCGGCGACCAAAGGCGAGGCGACGCTGTTCGCCGAATTCCGCGCCTTTTGGCGCGCCTTCGTCGCCAAGGCTTTCAATCCCTACCGGCCGGAACTGCACTATATGCGCGGCCCGGGTCCGGCCTGCCGTGCCAAGCAGATGGCGCTGTCGCCGGCGGTCCGCTCGATGCTCGCCGATATCCGCGCCACGAAGAAGCCGTCGCCGCGCGTGTGACAATCGCCGCTTTTTGAAACCGCGGCCGCTTGCGCGCCTGCCGATTGCGCGCGACCATGACGGGTATCCCGACGGTTGACCTCCCGCCGTCGTCCTCACCCTGAATGGACCTCCCCGATGACGCGGCTCCGCTGTGCAATCCTCGACGACTATTTTGACATCGCGCTTTCGGTGGCCGACTGGCCGAAGGTCAAGGACCGGGTCGACGTCACCGTGTTCGACAAGCCGTTCGCGAGCGAGGCGGAAGCGGCGACGAAGCTGAAGGATTTCGAGATCATCTGCGCGATGCGCGAGCGCACCCCGTTCCCGAAGAGCCTGCTCGACGCGCTGCCCAGGCTGCAGCTCCTGATCACGTCAGGCATGCGCAACGCGGCGATCGACATGGAGGCCGCCAAGAACCGCAAGGTGGTGTTGTGCGGCACCCAATATAGCCGCGATCCCACCGCGCCGCTGACCATGGGCCTGATCCTGGAACTGACGCGCGGCATCGGCCGCGAGAATGCGCGCATGCACGCCGGCGAGGCCTGGCAGACCTTTGCCGGTACCGAGATCGAGGGCAAGACGCTCGGCATCATCGGCCTCGGCAAGCTCGGCAGCAAGGTCGCCGGCATGGCCAAAGTGTTCGGCATGAACGTCATCGCCTGGAGTCCCAATCTGACGCCGGAGAAGTGCAAGGAGGCCGGCGTCGGCTATGCCAGCAAGGACGAGCTGTTCGCGACATCAGACATCATCACCATCCATGTCGTGCTGAGCCCGCGCTCGCGCGGACTGGTCGGCGCCGCCGATCTCGCCCGCATGAAGCCGTCGGCCTATCTCGTCAACACCGCGCGCGGGCCGATCGTCGATGAGGACGCCCTGTTCGCGGCGCTGCGCGACAAGACGATCGCCGGCGCCGGCATCGACGTGTTTTCGGTCGAGCCGCTGCCGTCGGATCACCCGCTGCGCAAGCTCGACAACGTCGTGATCACGCCGCATCTCGGCTACGCGACGCGCGAGAGCCTGCAGGCGCATTATCAGCAGATGGTCGAGTGCATCGATGCTTTCACCAAGGGCAACGAGCCGCCGCGGCGCCTAGCCTGACAGCGGCATTCACTGCGGCTAGCCGAGCCAGCGGAACGCGCGTTCGAGCTCGGCGCGGCCGTCCCGGTCGTACCAGCGCCCGTGGGCGAGAATGATCCGCTCCGGATCCCATTCGATCATGCGGGCGACGGCGGCCTTCATCGCGTCCCTGTCCTGCAGGAAGGTCGAGCGCAGATCGGTTGGCGTGCTGCCGTCGGGATCGCGCACGCCGCCGAGCCAGATCAGGAACCGCATCAACGGCGAGCGGACTCGTCCGGCCTCAAAATTCTCGATCAGGTCCGTCAGCAGCAATGTCCGCGACGGCAGATGGAAGAACACGACCTCCGTCATGTAGCTGCCTGCCACCGGCAGCGTCGCGATCCACTCATCCCAGGGATAGCCGGATGATCGTTCCAGTGGCTCGCATTCGAAGGTCAGCCGATTGTCCGCCTGTTGCTTGATCCCGGGCGCAAGGAAGATGCGCGCGTCGGGATAGGCAGCATTCCATTCCGGAATCCACCAGTAATGCAGACGGTTCGGACCGATGATCCAGCGCGGTACGCCCAGCTCAACGATTGCGGCCTTGAGCTCGGCCAGCAATGGTGTCGGCGAGTGAATGAACAGCCGCCCACCCGGCAGACGAACGATCGTCGCGCGCGTTGGAAACGGCATCTTGAACCAGCGCGGGCCGAACCGGATGATCGGACCATCGATCATCCATACGTCATCGGCGACAGGCTTTGGCGCATTCAGCGGCGGATAGGTCTCGCAGACGTCCTGCATCGCATTGCTTCCCAAGCTGCAACGTCGAAATGCGCGGCTTGTTGCAACAAAAAAAGGCGCGCTGTTCGCGCGCCTTTTTCAATGATGAACTTGCCGGTTGGCCTAGCGCACCGTGACCGGTGCGGGCAGCGGCTGCACCGTGGTCGGCTGCGTGCCGGGCAGCGGCGCGGCCGCCTGAGCCTGGGCCGCAGAGGGAGCCATCGGGTTCGCGGGCGCGGCAGAAGCCGTCGCCGTTCCCGGCGGCGGACCACCGGGCAGCACGACCACCCGGGTGCCGACCTTGGCGCGCTCGAACAGATCGGAGACGTCTTCGTTCAGCATGCCGATGCAGCCCGACGAGACGAACTTGCCGATGGTCGACGGCTGGTTGGTGCCGTGAATACGGTACACGGTCGAGCCGAGATACATCGCGCGGGCGCCGAGCGGGTTGCCGGGTCCGCCGGCCATGAAGCGCGGCAGATAGGGCTGACGCTCGATCATCTCGGTCGGCGGATGCCAATCCGGCCACTCGGCCTTGCGCGTGATCTTCTGTACGCCGGTCCAGGTGAAGCCGTCGCGGCCGACACGGACGCCGTAACGAACCGCCCGGCCGTTGCCCAGGATGTAATAGAGGTAGGTGTTCGACGTATCGACGACGATCGTGCCTGCCGGCTCCTTGGTCGCGAACGACACTTCCTGGCGACGCAGATTCGGCGGCAGTTGCGCCGGGGCGTCTTCGGGCTGCTCGTCCGGCGGCAGCGCCGCGATCTGCACCGGCTTGCCATTGGCATCGACCGGTGCCTGCTGCTGCGGCACGGCTCCGGTAACGCCCTCGGGCGGGCGCATGCCGCCGCGGTCGTCGCCATAGGAAACGCCGGCGGCCGGAACGCCATTGTCGCGATTGGCTTGTTGCGCACCCGGACGGTCGCCGTAGATCACCGGCGGCGGCCCCATCGGACGGCCGTAGCGGGGATCATCGGGCGACATCACTGGCCCAGTCGGCGCGCCACGGTCGGAATAGACCGGAGGAGCATTCATCGGGCGGCCATAGCGCGGATCGTCCGGCGACATCACGGGGCCGGTCGGCGCGCCACGATCGGAATAGGTGGGCGCATTCGCCGGACGGCCATAGCGCGGGTCGTTCGGCGACAGCACCGGGCCGGGCGGCGGCAGTGCAGCCGAATCCTGCCCGTCATCGTCGTTGAGAGCGTCGAAATCCGGCATGCTGCCCTGGGGGTAGGGCTGGGGCGCCGTCGAATAGGCGGTGCCCTGGGGCGCCGGATAACCCTGCTGCGCATGCGCGAGCGAGGTTCCTGCCACGCCGAGAGCCGCGGCAGCGCAAATCGTCAGAATGCGGTTGATCATCATTGCTCTGTTATAGTCCCCAAGCCACACCGGACTGTTAACGGCCCAATGCAGGAAGATAGCGGCGCATTCAAGACAAATCCGCGAAACCCGGGCTATTCCGGGCCTTTTGTGATTTCGCGTCAACGCTGCGGCAAAGATGTCTCACGGGTCGGGAATGTTTGTCCACGTGGCCAAAGTCATCAATCACCCGCATTTTGTAACAAACAGTCGCGGGACGTTGCGATATCTTCGATATCGGCCTGATTCGCGCGCGCGACGCCGGCTTTCTTGTGTGGTCACCGCGTTCCCTCGACATCGAAGACCCTCCCGCAGAAGGGGGAACCCGCGCCCATGCTCCCCGGCCTTCGTTTTCTGTTCGCCGCGATCGTGCTGGCGACCTCGCTTCTGGTGTTCGGGTTAGGGGCGGCCGCGCTGTTTCGCGCGGCGCATGAAGAGTTCTCCAGCATTCCGGCCCGCCGGGCGCCGCCCCCCGAGCCGCAATTCGCGCAGCAGCCCGAGACCCCGCCAGTGCTTGCCATGGTCCGGGTCGACCCGCCCGCCGCCGACAAGGTGACGACCGAGACTCCGGCGGCCCCGCCCCCGTCCGAGCCGGCCGCGTCCGAACCGGCTGCTCCCGCTGAGATCACCCCTGCAGCCGAGCCGGAGAAGGTCGCCGCCGTGACGGCGGATGATCGGGTCCCACCCGCTCCGCCGAAGCCGGAGGCCCAAGCCACGGAGACCCCCGCGCCAGCTCAGCCCGCCGACGGCGCGGCGCAGATTCCGACCGCAGATCCTTCGGCGGCATCGGAGCCGACGCCCGCTGCCGCCGAAGCCGCACCGGCGGCCACCGAGGCCAAGGTCGCCGCCGTCGCCGATCCGCCCGGCCCCAGCGAGCCCGCGCTTCCGCCGCCGGCACCCGCGATGGCAGCGCCCGAGCCCGCCGCGCCGCCATCACCCGAGGCGATCGCGGCCGCGACCAAGATCGCGACGCTGGGCGGGCCTGAAGTTATTGTCGAGACGCCGGTGGCGCCGAAGGCCGCTGAGACGAAGAAGCCGGAGCGCAGCGCGGTCAGCAAGCCGGCACATCGCAAGGAGCGGCGGCGGATTGTCCGCGCGCCGCCGGTTCGGCAGGTCGTTCAGCAGCAGCAGCTCGATCCGTTCGGCCAGCCGACCCTGGTGCCGCTCACCCGGCGCTAGCAAGCAGGAATGACCTGTCAGGCCGGCCCCGTTGCGATCGGCGGGCCGCTCGCCTGCCCCCATTCCGACCACGAGCCGTCATAGAGCGCGCTCTCGGTGACGCCGAGCCGGTAGAGCGCAAACGTCAGCACGCCAGCCGAGACGCCCGAGCCGCAGCTCGTGACGATGGGCGCATCGAGCTTCACGCCGGCGCCGGTGAACGACTTGCGCAGGTCATCGAGCGGCTTCATCTCGCCGGTCGCGGCATCGAACAATTGGTTGTAGGGCACGTTGCGGGCGCCGGGGATGTGGCCGGCGCGGATGCCCGGACGCGGCTCCGGCGCGCGGCCTTCGAAGCGGTCGGCGGCGCGCGCATCGATCACCTGCTCGGCACGGCTTTCGACATTGGCGATCATCTGCTCGATGCTGCGCACGCGCTGCGGATCGTAGCTCGCCTTGAAGGTCGCAGGCTTCGGCTTCACCTCGCCGCTCTCGACCGCCCTGCCCTCGGCGCGCCACTTCTTCAGGCCGCCGTTGAGAATGCGCACGTTGCGATGGCCGTAGGACAGGAACATCCACCAGGCGCGCGGCGCCGCAACCCAGCCGCCGGAATCGTAGATCACCACGGTGTCGGCATTGCCGATGCCAAGCACGCCGATGTCGCGGCCGAACTGCTCGGCGCTCGGAAACATGTGCGGCAGCGGATTGGCATGGTCGGACACCGCGTCGACATCGAAGAACACAGCAGCCGGCAGATGCGCGGCGAGATAATCGTCCTTCGGCAGCGGCAGCACGCCGGGCAGCTTGAAGGTCGCGTCGAGCACCTTGACGTTGGCATCGCCGAGATGCGCAGCCAGCCATTCGGTCGAAACGAGCGGATCGTCGGTCGTCGTCATCTTGCGTGTCTCTCCATCGTCATTGCCGGACTTGATCCGGCAATCCATATTGCTTTGAAGCGATGGACACGCGGGTCAAGCCCGCGTGTGACATCCTGCCTAGCCCTTCTTCTTCGGCTCCCATGCCTCGATCGGCCCGCCGGCCTCGCGCCAGGCGGCAAAGCCGCCGCCCATATGCGCGACCGGCTTCAGGCCCATGTCCTTCGCGGTCTTGGCGGCGAGTGCCGAGCGCAGGCCGCCGGCGCAGTGGAAGATGAACTTCTTGTCTTCCTGGAAGATCGGCTTGGCGTAGGGGCTGTTCGGATCGATCCAGAACTCGAGCATGCCGCGGGTGCAGGAGAACGCGCCGGGGATCTTGCCGTCGCGCTCGATCTCGCGGGGATCGCGGATGTCGACGATGACGACGTCGTTCTTGCCGATCAGCGTGATCGCATCGGCCGCGCTGATGGTCTCGATCTCGGCATTTGCCTCGTCGATCATCACCTTGATGCCGCGGTGGATGTTCTGGGGCATGGGGCTCCTCCCTTGGTCTTTGTTGTTTGCCACCGTCATTCCGGACAGACGCGAAGCGGCTGATCCGGAATCTCGAGATTCCGGGTTCGCTTCGCGCCCCGGAATGACGAGGTCAGCGCACCAGCTCCCGCATCGCGTTCTCCAGACCTTCGATCGTGATCGGATACATGCGCTCGGAGAACAGGCGGCGGATGATGGTGGTCGATTCCGAATAGTCCCAGTGCTTCTGCGCCACCGGATTGAGCCACACCGCGTGCGGATAGGTGCGGATGATGCGATCGAGCCAGACCGAGCCGGCCTCTTCATTGACATGCTCGACCGAGCCGCCGGGAACCATGATCTCGTAAGGCGACATCGAGGCGTCGCCCACGAACACCACCTTGTAGTCGTGCGGATATTTGTGCAGCACGTCCCAGGTCGGCGTGCGATCGGTGAAGCGCCGCTTGTTCTGCTTCCAGACGCCTTCATAGAGGCAGTTGTGGAAGTAGAAATACTCCATGTGCTTGAATTCGCTCTTGGCGGCCGAGAACAGTTCCTCGACCTGCTCGATATGCGAATCCATCGAGCCGCCGATATCGAAGAACACCAGCACCTTGACCGCGTTGCGCCGCTCGGGGCGCATGTGCACGTCGAGATAGCCGTGGTTGGCGGTCTCCTTGATCGTGGTGTCGAGGTCGAGCTCGTCTGGCGCGCCGGTGCGCGCGAACTTGCGCAGCCGCCGCAGCGCCACCTTGATGTTGCGGATGCCGAGCTCGACATTGCCGTCGAGATCCTTGAACTCGCGCTTGTCCCACACCTTCACGGCGCGGTTGTTGCGGTTCTTCTCCTGCCCAATGCGGACGCCCTCGGGATTATAGCCATGGGCGCCGAACGGCGACGTGCCGGCGGTGCCGATCCACTTGCTGCCGCCCTGGTGGCGGCCCTTCTGTTCCTCGAGCCGCTTCTTCAGGGTATCCATGAGCTTGTCCCAGCCCATGGCCTCGATCTGCTTCTTCTCTTCCTCGGTAAGATATTTCTCAGCGAGCTTCTTCAGCCACTCCTCGGGGATCTCCGCCTTGCCCATTGCATCGAGCAGGCTCTCGAGCCCCTTGAACACGGTGCCGAACACGCGGTCGAACTTGTCGAGATTGCGTTCGTCCTTCACCAGCGCGGCGCGCGACAAATAGTAGAAGTTCTCGACCGTCTGCTCGGCGAGATCGGCGTCAAGCGCTTCCATCAAGGTCAGATATTCCCGTAGCGTCACGGGGACCTGGGCGTCGCGCAGCGATGTGAAAAACTGCAGGAACATACCCACCTAGATCGCCCGCTGGGCCGGTGGCGTCAAGGGCCCCCGGCCGTGCTTCATCCCGAGATCAGCCATCCACTTTCACCGGGTTACCTCCGCCGCCGTCGGTCCGTGGCGGCGCCCGCGCCATCGCGGCAAGGTCGCGCCACGCCGGCGATCATTCCGCAGAGCGGAAAGATGATGCATGACATTCCATGCGGAAGCCCACATCGGTACCGCTGCGCTGCGGAATCCGCGCTAGACCGCCCGGCTTTTTCAATTAGAATTGTACCGGACAAGATATCGGAGAGGACATGCGACGCTGCGAGAGCGGTCGTTTCGTGTGGGGGCCCGGGCCGCCGACGAACGAAGCAAGGCAAACAGATAGATGAAATTCACGGGTACCAAGGACTACGTCGCCACCGATGACCTCAAGGTCGCCGTCAATGCCGCCATCGTGCTCGAGCGCCCGCTGCTGGTGAAGGGCGAGCCCGGCACCGGCAAGACCGTACTGGCCGAGGAAGTCGCCAAGGCGATCGACGCGCCGCTTTTGACCTGGCACATCAAGTCGACCACCAAGGCGCAGCAGGGCCTCTACGAATACGATGCCGTCTCGCGACTGCGCGACAGCCAGCTCGGCGACGCCCGCGTGTCCGACATCAAGAACTACATCAAGCGCGGCAAGCTGTGGGAGGCCTTCACCAACGAGAAGCGCCCGGTGCTGCTGATCGACGAGATCGACAAGGCCGACATCGAATTCCCCAACGATCTGCTGCTCGAACTCGACCGCATGGAATTCCACGTCTACGAGACCGGCGAGACCATCAAGGCGAAGCTGCGCCCGATCGTGATGATCACGTCGAACAACGAGAAGGAACTGCCGGACGCCTTCCTGCGCCGCTGCTTCTTCCACTACATCAAGTTCCCCGACAACGAGACGATGGGCAAGATCGTCGACGTGCATTTCCCCGGCATCAAGAAGCGCCTGGTGGAAGAGGCGCTGCGGATCTTCTTCGAAGTCCGCGAGGTGCCGGGCCTGAAGAAGAAGCCCTCGACCTCGGAACTGCTCGACTGGCTCAAGCTGCTGTTGAACGAGGACATCACCCCCGAGATGCTGCGCGAGCGCGATCCGCGCAAGCTGATCCCGCCGCTGCATGGCGCGCTGCTCAAGAACGAGCAGGATGTGCATCTGTTCGAGCGGCTGGCTTTCCTCAGCCGCCGCGAAGTCTAGTTCCGATATCGGCAAACGCCGGGGCGATGGCTCCGGCGTTTTGCTTCTGCAGCTCAACAAACAAGCCAACAAGCAAGAAGACCAGGGAAGATGAACGTCCAAACCCAGATCCGGGCCGCCGAGCCCGTCACGACAGAGCACTTCGACGTCCTGATCGCAGGCGCCGGCATCTCCGGCGTCGGCGCCGCCTACCACCTCACCACGCAATGCCCCGGCACCAGCTTCGTGGTGCTGGAGACGCAGAAGACTTTTGGCGGTACCTGGTCCACCCACCGCTATCCCGGCATCCGCTCCGACAGCGACCTGCACACCTTCGGCTATCGCTTCAAGCCGTGGACCAGCGCGCCGATCGCGACCGCGGCCGAGATCCTGAAGTACATGGGCGAGGTGATCGAGGAGAACGACATCGCCCGTCACATCCGCTATCGCCACACCATCACCGCGGCGAAGTGGTCGAACGAAACCAATCTCTGGACCATCGATGCGACGCGCATCGACACCGGCGAGCGGCTGCGCTTCACCACCAACTTCTTCTGGATGTGCCAGGGCTATTATCGCCACGATGCGGGCTATACGCCCGAATGGACCGACATGGCGAAGTTCAAGGGCACCGTCGTGCATCCGCAGACCTGGCCCGACGACCTCGACTACAAGGGCAAGCGCGTGGTCGTGATCGGCTCCGGCGCCACCGCCGCAACCCTTATCCCGGCGATGGCGAAGGACGCCGGCCATGTCACCATGCTGCAGCGTTCGCCGACCTATTTCCGCACCGGCCGCAACGCCATCGAGATCGCCGAGGAGCTGCGCAGGCTGCAGGTCGACGAGCACTGGATCCACGAGATCACCCGCCGCAAGATCCTGTTCGAGCAGGACGCCTTCACCAGGCGGACCTTCGCCGAGCCCGAGGGCGCCAAGAAGGACCTGCTGGCAGCGGTCGAAGCCGTCCTCGGCAAGGACTACGACATCGCCACGCATTTCACGCCGAGCTACCGGCCGTGGCGGCAGCGCATCGCCTTCGTGCCGGATGCCGACCTGTTCCACGCCATCAAGGGCGGCAAGGCGTCGGTCGTCACCGACGAGATCGACCGCTTCACCGAGACGGGCATCCTGCTCAAGTCCGGCAAGCAGCTCGAGGCCGACATCATCATCACCGCGACCGGCTTCCACCTCTCCGCCAACGGCGGCATCGACTTCGAGATCGACGGCAAGCCGCTCGACTTCGCCGATACCGTGACCTATCGCGGCATGATGTTCACCGGCGTGCCGAACCTCGTCTGGGTGTTCGGCTATTTCCGCGCCAGCTGGACCTTGCGTGTCGATCTGGTCGGCGACTTCGTCTGCCGCCTGTTGCAGCACATGAAGGCGACCGGCGCGAAGAAGGTGACGCCGGAGCTGCGCCCCGAAGACCACAACATGCCGCTGCTGCCGTGGATCGATCCGGAGAACTTCAACCCCGGCTACATGATGCGCGGTATGCACCTCTTGCCGAAGCGCGGCGACAAGCCGGAGTGGCAGCACAACCAGGACTACTGGGCCGAGAAGGACGAATTCCCGGCGATCGACCTCAAGGACAACACGTTCGTCTACGGCTGAGCCCCTGATATTAGTCCCGTCATCCTGAGGAGCACGTAGCGCGTCTCGAAGGATGCACGGCCCTATTCGGGCCGTCGCGCTTCGAGACGGCCGCTTCGCGGCCTCCTCAGCATGACGGTGTTAGACACAGCGCGCTGATCAAGAAGCAGCATCCATCGCGCTCGCCTCGATCCCCTCACGCATACTCCGGCAGCTTCGCGGCGGCCTCGGGCGCCTTGCCGCGGATCATGTCGGAGGCCTTGTCGGCGATCATCAGGGTCGAGGCGTTGAGATTGGCGGAGATCATCCGCGGCATGATCGAAGCGTCGATCACGCGCAGGCCCTCCATGCCATGGACCCGAAGCTGGTCGTCGACCACCGCCCACGGCGCGTCCGCCGGTCCCATCCGGCAGGTGCAGCCGGGATGGAAGGTCGTGGTGCCGCGCTGGGTCGCGGCCGCGAGCAGTTCGTCGTCGCTCGTGACCTTCGGGCCCGGAAAGTCCTCATAGGCGTAATACGGACTGAGCGGCTCGGAGGCGAGCAGCCGGCGCGCCAGCTTCATGCCGGCGACGACGACGCGGCGGTCGATCTCCTCGGCGAGGTAGTTGGTCTGGATGATCGGCGGCGCGAACGGATCGGCGGAGCGGATCCGGACATAGCCGCGGCTCTCCGGCCGCTGCTGCCATGACGCCACCGTCATGCCGGGCTCGTCCTCGAGCTGGCCCTGCACGCCTTCCTTGTAGCTCGCCGGCGTGAAGGTGAGCTGCAAATCGGAGCTCTCGGTGGTCTCGCCGGAATGCCAGAAGCAGTAGACCATGGTCGGCGACAGCGACAGCAGGCCGCGCCGCGTCGTCGCCCATTTGATCGCCTCGCCCCACAGGCTGAAGCCGCGGCGAAGCTCGTTGATGGTCCTGATATTCTTGACCCGCGCCACCGAGCGCGGCGCGTAGTGATCTTGCAGGCCTTCACCGACGCCGGGGAGCGCGTGGCGCACCTCGATGCCGTGCGCCTGCAACAGCTCGGGCGCGCCGACGCCGGAGAGCTGCAACAGCTGCGGCGAGTTGTAGGCGCCGCCGGAGAGGATGACCTCCTTGGTGGCGCGAATCTCCATGGGATCGCCGTGCTTGCCGCCGCGGTTGTAGCGCACGCCGACCGCGCGCTTGCCCTCGAAGATGATCCCCGTGACATGGGCATGCGTGCGCACGTCGACATTGGGCCGCCGCCGCGCCGGATGCAGGAACGCGGTCGCGGCGCTGACCCGGCGGCCGTTCAGGATGGTGCGCTGGCAGTACGACACGCCCTCCTGGATCTGGCCGTTGTAATCGGGATTGCGCGGAATGCCGAGGCTGACCGCGCCCGCCATGAAGGCCTCGCAGAGCGGGTCCTGCCAGTCCATGGTGGTGACGGTGAGGTTGCCGTCGCGGCCGCGATAGGTGTCGTCGCCCTCGCCGATCCGCCTCTCCATGCGCCGGAAATAGGGCAGCACGTCGGGATAGCCCCAGCCGCGATTGCCGAGTTGCGCCCAGGTGTCGAAGTCCTGGCGCTGGCCGCGATTATAGATGTGGCCGTTGATCGAGGACGAGCCGCCGAGCGTCTTGCCGCGCGGCGCATAGATGCTGCGCCCGCCGGTGTAGGGACCCACCTCCTGCTGATAGGCCCAGTTCACGCTCTTCATATGGAAGGTCTTGATGAAGCCGGCCGGCAGATGGATGTAGGGATGCCAGTCGCTCGGCCCCGCCTCGAGCACGCACACCCTGGTGCCCGCGTCTTCGCTCAAGCGGTTGGTCAGCACGCTCCCGGCGGAGCCTGCGCCGATGATCACATAATCGAACGTTTCCATCGTCTCGTTTCTGGCGCCGACTATCGTGTCAGCGCGGCTTTTCGTTGAGTTGATAGGTCAGATGCGCCTTCACCGTCGGCCATTCGCTGGCGATGATGCTGTAAACCACGGTGTCGCGCAACGTGCCGTTGGGCGCGATCTGATGGCTGCGCAGAATGCCGTCCTGCTTCGCACCCAGACGCTCGATGCCACGCCGGCTCTGGTGATTGAAGAAATGCGTGCGGAACTCGACCGCGATGCAATCAAGCTTCTCGAAGGCATGGGTCAGCAGTAGCAGTTTGCACTGCGTATTGACCGCGCTGCGCTGCACACGCTTGGCGTACCAGGTCGAGCCGATCTCAACGCGACGGTTCGACGTGTCGACGTTCATGTAGGTCGTCATGCCCGAGATCCGCCCCTCGGCGTCGAACACCGTGAACGGCAGCATCGATCCGGCCATTTGCAGGCCGAGCCGGCGGTCGATCTCCTTGGCCATGTTCTCCGGCTGCGGGATGGCGGTGTACCAGAGCTTTGACAGCTCGCCGTCCTTCACCGCCTCGACCAGCCCGTCGCGATGATCGTGTGACAACGGCTCCAGCCGCGCATGCGCGCCGCGAAGGGTGACCGATTCAAGCCAGGGCATCTTGTATCCTTTATCTGTGACCCGGTACGACCTTAGCCGTCATTGCGAGCGAAGCGAAGCAATCCATCTGTCCACACAAGCGGATGAGTGGATTGCTTCGTCGCTTCGCTTCTCGCAATGACGTTGGCTGCGATCATCTATTCAGAAAGTTCAGCGGCAATCCCGGCCGCGGCCAGTCCATCGCGATCAGCTCGCCCTTGCCCGACAGCGTGATGTAGGCGGTCTTCAGCTCGGGGCCGCCGAAGGCGATGTTGGTGGTGACGCGGTCGCCGGTCGGCACCTGCTCGACCACGGTGCCGTCGGGCGCGATCACCGAGATGCAGCCCGAGACCAGCGTCGCGACGCAGACATTGCCGTTCGCTTCCACGGCGAGCGAGTCGAACATCTGGTAGCCGCCGAGGCCGGCGATCGGCTTGCCGCGCTCGCCGCGATAGATCACGTCGCGCGGCTTGACGGTGCCGGGCTCTGAAACTTCATACGCCCACAGCCGCGCGGTCGGCGTCTCCGCGATGTAGACGGTCTTCTCGTCCGGCGACAGGCCGATGCCGTTGGCCGGCAGGATGCCGTGCACCGCCTCGACGATCTCGTTCATGCCGGGCTTCAGATAGTAGAACGCGCCGACATCCATGTCGCGGGCACGGCGCTTGCCGAGGTCCGAGAACCACAGGCCGCCTTGCCTGTCGAACACCAGGTCATTCGGCCCGCGCAGCGCGTGCTCGCCGCATTTCGTCACCACGGTCTCGACCTTGCCGGATTGCAGATCGACGCGCTGGATCGAGCCGCCGAGATAATCCTCGGGCTGCGGCCCCGGCATGATCATGTTGCGGGTCGGAATCCAGGAGAAGCCGCCATTGTTGCAGATGTACATCTTGCCGTCGGGACCGAGCGCCGCGCCGTTCGGGCCGCCCGGCACCTTGGCGACGATCTCCTTGCGCCCGTCGGGATAGACCCGCGTCAGCCGCTGGCCGCGGATTTCGACCAGCACGACCGAACCGTCGGGCATGACGACGGGACCTTCGGGAAACTCCAGATCGGTGGCGACAACTCGGATATTGGCCATGGCATCCTCCCGGCTCTTTGGCTGCAGGCGGATTCCGAACGGCCCCGCACGCGCAACGTTGTTGTTTCATCCTGTTATGGCAAACGGGGTTTGGCTTGCCAAGCAATGGCCCCGCAAGGCTGCCCGGCGTTGAGGTGGGATGATGCCGCACTGATGCTGTCGTCGCCGCGAAGCCCCGATGTCGCGCCAAGTCCGCTACTGTCGTCCCGGCGAAGGCCGGGACCCATACTCCGCGGCGGTTGTTATGAGCGGGACTCGTCGTTCCGGCTTCGTGTAACAACTTGCATTTGTGGTTATGCGTCCCTGCTCCCGTGCGCAATTGCGCACTAGGCAGGGACGACACTGAATATGTTGCGCAGCCAGAGGGTCACACATCCGCATTCTCGCGACATATTGTGCCCGAGCTTTGCGCTTCGTTCCGCCCTCTCCTGAACAGAGGGCGCAGGGAAAGCCGGGTGCCGATCGCACCCATGGGCCCCGTGCAAAAAGGTAGAAAGCACGGGGGTAGGACCACAGGTGTAACCGGAAACACTCCGGCTTTCCCTGCGCGATGGGCTACGGCTTATACGTGCTCTCCCCGGTGAGACTGGGCTTTTTTGTCACCGTCTTCACAAAACGCGTTTGCGCTTTGCGAAAAGACACCTGCCGCTAGGGCGTCAGGCCTGCACGACTTCGCCGTCCGCTTCATGCGCACTCGTCCGTTGCGCAATCGGCGTCCACCGCATCTCCACCCACGTTCGTGACGACCGCGAAGCGCCCCTCGATCGGGTGAGACGAACGAACCATATACTGGGTTACGCTTCGGATAAAGCGAAATATTTTCGCGCGCAAGGATTGACAGGTTTTTGCTGAGTTGCCCGTCGGGGCAGTTTGTCGCACCACGCTGTCGCGTTCTGTCGCCGTCATACCCCGGTGCGCGATTTCATACCGAGGAATGAAAGGGAGAGGCGCGCGCTAGCTCAGCGTGCCCGCATGCACCCACCAGCCGGGGTGACCGGCGCGGAGTTGTTCGCCGGCCGCCTCGGCGTCGGCGTCGGTTCCGAACACGGCAAAGCAGGTCGCGCCCGAGCCCGACATGCGCACCAGACGAACGCCCCGGGTCTCACGCAGCGCGGACAGCACGTCACTGATGACGGGCTGGATGCGCGCCGCGGGGGCTTCGAGATCGTTGGTGCCGCGCTCCAGCGCCGCGATCCAATCGTCGATCGCGCGGCCGGCTTCCGGCCATGACGGCGCCTGCATCACGACGTCGGTGGCGCCGATCAGGAGCTCGCCATTGCGCAGGCCGAGCGCATTGAAGACGTCCCTGGTCGCAACCGGCACGCGCGGATTGACCAGCACGCACGGCATTTTCGGCAGGTCGAGCGGCAGCAGGCCTTCGCCGACGCCGGTCATGTCGCAGGCCCGCGAGGCGACGCACACCGGCACGTCGGCGCCGGTCTGCAGCGCGACCTCCATGATCCGGCTATCGTCGAGCGAGAGCTCATTGAGCCGCGCCAACAGCCGCAGCGCCGCCGCGGCGTCCGCTGAGCCGCCGCCGATGCCGGCCGCAACCGGCAGCACCTTCTCCAGCGTGAAGTGGCCGACCTCGAGGTCCGCGACGCGCTCGCCGAGCAGCCGCGCGGCCTTCAGCACCAGATTGTCAGAGGTGTCGCCGCAGGCATCGGCCAGCGGCCCCGCCATCGAAAGCGACAGCTCGGGTCCCGGCTCGAGCATCAGGCGATCGGCGCAATCGGCAAACGCGACGACGCTCTCCAAGTCGTGAAACCCGTCGACGCGCCGCCCGACAACCTTCAGCGTCAGGTTGACCTTGGCACGCCCTTCTTCAATCAGCGCCGGCACGGCGATAAACCCCTAAAAAACAAACATCGTGATGCGATTAGCGTAAATCGCCGTACGATCCTATCCCTTTGTTTGGATGGAAATTCCGCCATGACTCGTCATGCCCGGGCATAGCCGTCTGAAGGACGGCGTCGCTTCCGCTCGCCTATGCCCCGGGCATCTATCAACCAAGAACGAATTTCTCGAAGGGATGGATGGCCGGGTCAAGCCCGGCCATGACGGGCAAACGTCAATGCCCGGGACATCTTGCGCGAAGACGCGCTTCGCGCTTTTGCCCGGGCATCACGGTATTTTATGAAGATGCAGCGCGACGACCGCCGCTCAGCCGCCCTTGCCGTCGTCGTCCTTCTTCTTCTCGGCGGCGGCGGCGTTGGAGGTGTCATCCGGCAGCCCGTTGTCGATCTTGGCCTGGATCTTCGGCAGCTCTTCCGGCTCGGGCTTGAGGTCGCGGGCATGCGCCCACTGGAACTTGGCTTCCAGGGTGCGGCCGACGCGCCAGTAGGCGTCGCCGAGATGGTCGTTGATGGTCGGATCTTCCGGCTTCAGATCGATCGCGCGCTCGAGGTTCTTCACCGCCTCCTCGTAATTGCCGATCCGGTAATAGGCCCAACCGAGCGAGTCCACGATGTAGCCGTCGTCGGGGCGCTGATCGACGGCACGCTTGATCATCTTCATGCCTTCGTCGAGGTTGATGCCCTGGTCGATCCAGGAATAGCCGAGATAGTTCAGCACATGCGGCTGCTCGGGCTGCAGCTCGAGCGCCTTGCGCATGTCGGCCTCGGCCTTGTTCCACTGCTTGGAGCGCTCCTCGCAGATGCCGCGATAGTAATAGGTGACCCAGGCGTTCTTGTCGCCGCCGGCCGGCAGCGCGTCGATCGCCTGCGAATAGGTGGTGGCACAGTCGGCGAACTTCTTGCGGCCGCGCTCGATATTGCCGAGCGCCAGGATCGCCTCAATGTCCTTCGGCTGATCCGAGGTGACTTCCTTGAGGATCTTGATCGCCTCGTCGCTGCGGTCGGCGGCATCGAGATTGGTCGCGAGCTGGATCTGCGCGTTGCGCTTCAGCGGCGAGGACGCCGGCATCCGCTCATAGACCTTGATCGCCATCTGCGGCTTCTTCACCGATTCATAGAGATCGGCGAGCGACAGCAGCGCCAGCGGATGGTTGGGCTGCAGATAGAGCGCGAGCTGCAGATAGACCAGCGCGAGGTCCTCGCCGCCGCGGCGGGTCAGCGTCGCGCCGATGCCGTAGAGCGCCTCGGCCGCGCCGGCCTGCGGTGACTCGACCAGCGGCGGCAGCTTCTTGCCGGCCTTGGTCTCCTTGATGCCTTCCAGCACCAGCGGGTGACGCGGCAGCTTCTTGTCGAAGGCTTCGTACATCGCGGTCGCGGCGGCCGCGTCCTTGTTGCGCGAGGTCCAGCGCGCATATTCGTCGACCGTGCGCAGCATCGAATCGTCGAGCTTGTAGACGCGCTCGAAGCGGGCGCCGGCATCCTTCTCCTTGCCGGACAGCTCGTAGATCATGCCGGCATGGAGGTCCTTGAAGATCGGGTACCACTCGGGGCCGGTCAGCTTGTCGATCGAGGCGACCGCGGCCTTGCTGTCGCCGGCGCCATAGGCGGCCCAGGCCGACAGCAGCGTCGCGACGAGATCGGTGATCGGGCCGCGCACCGACTGGTTGATGTTGGACTGCGCGGCGGCATATTTCTTCAGCTTGAGATCGCGCACGCCGACGACCAGGCGCGCGACGCGGTTGGCCTTGTCCTGGGTCAGGATGCGGTCGGCAAGCTTGACCGCCTCCTCGATGTCGCCGTCGGCGAGCGAGGAGATGAAGGCGCGGTCGAGCAACTCGGAATTCTTCGGGTCGGTGCGCAGCGCCGAGCGGTAGAATGTCGCGGCCGAGGTCGCATCGCGCTCGACGCTGGCGTGGCGGGCGGCGAGATAGCTGCCGGCGGTGGTCAGCGACTTCAGGTCGTTCTTGGACGGGAATTGCGCGGTATTGTCGGTCGGATGGTCCGGCGTTTGCGCTGCAAGCTGCGCAGGCACGGCAAGCGCCGCGGCAGCGAGAACGGCAATCGTCAGGCGGTGGAATCGGGTGGACAGCATCACGGTCGCCTTGCTCCAGGGATTTACGCCAAGATGGATTTTATGGCCAAGATCTTGCGATCAGTCTCAAAATGCGAACCCAAGCGGCGGCATCACGGCGGGGGACAATGCCGCTTTTGGCGCTCATCCGCAAGGATCGCCCAAAGGCAACCCATGACGAATCAATTGGCAGATTAGGCCTTTAGGCCCGCCGATCCAGCCAGCCCCCGCAAGACGCTTCCACTATGGCGGTATCGTGACCGGGCCGGGCATATTCGCGCGCGGACGCAAAAAGGCGCGAGATAAGGGCGCCACGGCACCCCTTTTCGCGCCTTCTGTTGTAACCGGGGGTGCAATCCGGCCGCTCCACGCGCGGAGAGGCCAAGCGGAGGTTGCGGCAACTCGCGCAGCCGCCTCACGCAAATGTGGTCGGCCGCCTTGAGCTCACCCTGGCCTTACATCGCCTCGTAGTTCGGACCGCCGCCGCCCTCCGGCGGAACCCAGGTGATGTTGCCGTTGGGGTCCTTCACGTCGCAGGTTTTGCAGTGGACGCAGTTCTGGGCGTTGATCTGAAAGCGCGGACCCGTCGATTCCTCGACCCATTCATAAACGCCGGCCGGGCAATAGCGGTTGGAAGGACCGGCGAACACGTCGTGTTCGGAGGTCTTCTGCAGATTGAGATCGGCGACCTTGAGATGGACCGGCTGGTCCTCCTCATGGTTGGTGTTGGACAGGAACACCGACGACAGCTTGTCGAACGAGATCTTGCCGTCCGGCTTCGGATAGGCGATCGGCTGGTGCTGCTTGGACGGATCGAGCGTCTTGCGGTCCGGCTTGGCGTGCGACTGGGTGCCGAACAGCGAGAAGCCGAGCGTGTTGCACCACATGTCGAAGCCGGAGAGCGCCATGCCGAGCAGGTTGCCGAACTTCGACAGCAACGGCTTGGCATTGCGGACTTTGAACAGGTCCTTGCCGATCGCCGACGAGCGCCAGGCGTTCTCGTATTCGACGAGCTCGTCATTGGCGCGGCCGGCGCCGAGCGCGGCCGCGACATGCTCGGCGGCGAGCATGCCGGAGCCCATCGCATTGTGGACGCCCTTGATGCGCGGCACGTTGACGAAGCCCGCCGCGCAGCCGATCAGCGCGCCGCCGGGGAACGAGAGCCGCGGCACCGACTGATAGCCGCCCTCGGTGATGGCGCGCGCGCCATAGGCGAGCCGCTTGCCGCCCTCGAACAGCTCGCGGACATCGGGATGGGTCTTGAAGCGCTGGAATTCGTCGAACGGCGACAGATAGGGGTCGTTGTAGTTCAGATGCACCACGAAGCCGACCGCGACGCGGTTGTCGTCGTAGTGATAGAGGAACGAGCCGCCGCCGGTCTTGTCGTTCAGCGGCCATCCGAGCGTGTGCTGAACCCGACCCTTCTTGTGCTTCGCCGGGTCGATCTGCCAGACCTCCTTGAGGCCGATGCCGAACTTCGGCGGCTCGGAGTTGGCATCGAGATTGAACTTCGCGATCAGCTGCTTGGACAGCGAGCCGCGTGCGCCTTCGGCGAACAGCGTGTACTTGCCGAGCAGCTCCATGCCGCGGGTGTAGGAATCCTTGTGGCTGCCGTCCCTGGCGATGCCCATGTCGCCGGTGGCGATGCCGCGCACCGCGCCGTTGTCGTCATAAAGCACTTCGGCCGCGGCAAAGCCCGGATAGATCTCGACGCCGAGCGCTTCCGCCTTCGGCGCCAGCCAGCGGCAGACATTGCCGAGCGAGCCGATGTAGTTGTGATGATTGTGCATCAACGGCGGCATGATGAAGTTCGGGATGCGGAACCAGCCCTGCGACGTCGTCCAGTAGAAGCGGTCGTCCTTGACCTGCGTCTTCAGCGGACAATCGGCGTCGTCGCGCCAGTCGGGCACGAGCTTGTCGAGCCCGGCCGGATCGATCACCGCACCCGAGAGGATGTGCGCGCCGACCTCCGAGCCCTTCTCCACCACGACGATCGAGAGCTCCGGATTGAGCTGCTTCAGCCGGATCGCGGCCGACAGGCCCGACGGGCCGGCGCCGACGATGACGACGTCGAATTCCATAGACTCGCGCGGAGGAAGGTCTTCAGCACTCATGATCTTTGATCTCAGCCCATTGAGAACGCTTCTAAGCTTTTCACGGGTCGTTGTTTCCGATTTTTGGCGGAAGGACAACCATGGAATTGCGCTCCCATGGGTTTGCACGGCCCGGGTACCGCAAGAGAATAATCTTTTCCGAAATCGAGCCTGCACTTTTCTGGTCGATGCTCTAGATTGCGCCCATGATGGCCCTGCCGCCCGAGCCCACCCCTACACTGCAGCAATTGCTGGCCTTTTACCTCGAGGCCGGGGTCGATTGCGCGCTCGGCGATGCGCCGATCAACCGGCTCGAGGAGCCGGAGCCAGTTCCCGCCCCAGCCGCACCGCGCCCATCAGTTGCACTCAATCCGCTGCGTCCGCCGCCGATGCCGTCAGTTCCGCGCAGCGAAATCACCGTGGCGCCGGATGCCGCGATCGCTTCCGCGCGCGAGGCTGCGCGGACTGCGCCGACGCTTGAAGCCCTGCGCACGCTGATGGAGAATTTCGACGGCTGCGCGCTCAAGCACACCGCAACCAGGCTGGTGTTCGCCGACGGCAATCCGAAGGCGCGCGTAATGTTCGTCGGCGAGGCACCGGGCCGCGACGAGGACATCGAGGGCCTGCCGTTCGTCGGCCGCTCCGGCAAGCTGCTCGACCGCATGATCGCCGCGATCGGGCTCGACCGCAGCAAAGCCTATATCGCCAACGTGATCCCGTGGCGGCCGCCCGGCAACCGTACGCCGACGCCGCAGGAGACGCAGGTGTGCCTGCCCTTCATCCAGCGCCATATCGAACTCGTGAATCCCGACGTGCTGGTGACGCTCGGCAATCCCTCGACGCAGGCGCTGCTCGGAACGCGCGAGGGCATCATGCGCACGCGCGGCAAATGGATCGACTACGACACCGGCACCCGCACAATCCGCGCCGTCGCCACCTTCCATCCGGCCTATCTGCTGCGCTCGCCGTCGTATAAGCGGCTGTCGTGGCAGGATCTGCGCGCGATCGCGAAGGTGCTGCAGCAGGCGAGCGCGTAGCTTCGTAGCCCGGATGGAGCCAACGGGTCGCGCGGACGCGCGCCCGATGACAGGCTCCGCGCAATCCGGGTGGATCAAGTCGAGTGAAAGAGCGGCCCCGGATTTCGCTCCGCTTCATCCGGGCTGCGGCTCCACGTCAAATCACGTCCCCTTCGGCCGCACGATCGCCCAGCCGATCCGCAGCACCGGCTGCCGTCCGTTGACCAGCCGGTCGAACGAACGCGGCACTTCCGGCACGAGGCCGGGGAAGCGCTGCGCGATGTCGGGCGGCGGCGTGCCGGCGGTGTCCTGTGCGCGCCACACCACGACACCGCCGGTCTCGTTGAATTTTGCGACCGACAGCCACGGCGTCCGCTGCGGCGTGGCGTCGAGCAAAAGATGCGGGCGGCGGCGGTTCATTGCAATCAGGCTGGCAAGTTCGGGATCGCCGGCCACCGCGCGCAGGCGCTGGTTGGTGCGGCGCTCATAGCTATCATCGAAGAAGCGGCCCATCGCGGCTGCCGGCAGCGAGGTGGACGCCTCCGTGGTGCTGGTCCAGGGCAGGAACAGCGCCGCCGCCAGCGCGAGCGCCGCAGGCGCCGCGACCGCCAGGGCCCAGACCGAACGCAGCAGCCGCTGCCGCCTGAGCGGGATCAGTTCGCCGGTCGCGACCACGACGGCGAGCCCGGACATCAACAGCGCCACGCCGGCGCCGCCGAAGGCGCGATCGAGATTGAACAGCCCGGAGACGAAGCTGCTCGCGATCGCCGGCGCGAACGCGAAGAAATACACGAATTGCCGCGCCAGCGGACTGACCGGCGGACGGTAGATGATCGGGGCATCCTCCGTATCGCGGGCGAACCAGCGCGAATTGAGGATCGCCAGCAGCGCGATCGCGGCGGTCGCCACGATCAGCCCGCCGAGCACCACGCCCCAGCGCAGCGCGTGCGCCTTGAGATCGGCGAGTGCCGGCAGGACCGGCAGCGCCAGCACGTCGGCGCGGAGCAGCCAGATCAGGTAGGGCAGCGCCAGCACGATGATGACGAGCAGCGCGTAGATCGGATCGACCGATTTGAGCATGCGCCGCCCGCGCTCGGTTGCGAGCGCAAAGCCGATCACGAGCAGGATCATGCCGATCGCTGCCGGCGTCGTCAGCAGCAGGAGGCCGCAATCGATCGACCAGGCGAACCAGGCGCTGCGCCGGTTCTGCCCGATCAGTTGCCAGGAATGCAGCAGCAGCAGCGCCCAGAGCGGCCGCGCCAGGATCAGCGGGCCGAACTCGACGCTTGGCGAGGAGAACACCACGACCGTCATCGACAGCAGCACCGCCAGCACGCCCTGCGGGCCGCCGACGATGGCGCGCGCCAGGGCGTAGAAGGCGATGAAGGTGACGATCTCGCAGACCTGCGCCAGGAGATAGACGCCGAACACGTGATTGCCGACGGCGCGGAAGGCGATGTCGGCGAGCCAGAACGCGAGCGGCGGCCCCATGTCGGTGCCGACCTGATATTCGCGGCCGAAGGCGAGGATGGTGGCGAGATTGCCGGGCGGACTGCCGTAGAAGATGGCCGGCAGGAACAGCCAGATCGCGGCCTGCGCCAGCACCACGATCCAGACCACGAGGCGGGGCCGGGCGCGGATCAGTTCGACAACCAGGGAGGTAAACCGCATGAAACGCCTGAAATGCCCCAGCCACCCGTATCAAGCGGCGCCATCTGATCCCGAGGTTTTTTGATAAACGGCGGCGGCGATGGAGGCAACCGGGCTGGATGTGTCCACGGTGCAAAGTCAAACATCGCTGTCATGCCCCGCGAAGGCGGGCATCCAGTACGCCGCGGCGGCCAGGCTTGAGCACAACGGTCTCTGGAATACTGGATCGCCCGGTCCCGTCTTCGCCAAGGCTTCGACGAGGCCACGGCCCCCTGGCGCGCCGAAGCTTTAGCGGAGGCGGCGAGCCGGGCGATGACACCGAGAGTGCGGAGCCGCCGCGCTTTACGCCGCTTCGGATGCCGCGGCTTCGCTTTCGGCGTCCACCGTGAACAGGTCGGGCTCCGCCGGGACCGGGAAATGCTTCAGCCGCGCCGCGACGACGGGCGCGAAGAAGCTACGGTGATGGCTGCTGGGGCCGAGCCGGTCGAGCGCCTCGAGGTGCTCGGGGACGGCATAGCCCTTGTGCTGCTCGAAGCCGTAGCCGGGACAATCCAGCGCCAGCGCGCACATCAGGCGGTCGCGCGTCACCTTGGCGATGATCGAGGCCGCCGCGATCGAGGCCACGATGCCGTCGCCGCCGATCACGGCATCGCAGTCGCAGGACGTGGCGAGCTTGTCGCGGCCGTCGACGAAGACGTGCTTCGGCATTTCCGGCAGCGCATGCACCGCGCGCGCCAGCGCCCACAGCGAGGCGCGCAGGATGTTGTCGCGGTCGATCCGCGCCCGTGACGCCACCGCGACCGAGAACGCTGCTGTCGCGCAGATTTCCTCGAACAGATCCTCGCGGCGCTCGACGGTCAGCCGCTTCGAATCATCGAGGCCCTTGGGTATCCGATTTGGGTCCAGCACCACGGCGGCGGCGACCACCGGACCCGCCAGCGGCCCGCGCCCGGCCTCGTCGCAGCCGGCAACCGGCCAGACACCGCGCTTGATCAGCGCGCGCTCGCGCCGAAAGCTCGGCCGCGTCACCACGATGACGCGCTTGTCCGGCTTGGCCGGCTCGGCCGGTTTCTTCTTCGACGCGGTCTTTGACGTGCTATTGGACTTGTCCCGAATCATGCGGGGATCGTGATCAAGCCCGGCCCGTGGCGCAACCGGGAACCTGGCGCCCTTCCCCGTTATTCAATCCGCCACCCTCATCGGGGTCGGCGCTCTAATCGGGAATTGACACCCGGCGGTCGTCGCGAACCTCAAAGCCCGGCGCGCGCACCACTTCCCAGGCGTGGCCGTCGGGATCGCCGAAATAACCGCAATAGCCGCCATAGCTGGTCGGCTGCGCGGGTTTCAGCAGCCTGGCGCCTTTCGACAGCGCGAACGCCATCACACGATCGACCTCGGCGTCGTCGTTGCAGTTCCAGGCGATCGCGACGCCGCGGAACGCTGACGGCCGTGGCTGATCCGGCAGCCCGGCATCGGCGGCGAGCAGATGCCACGGGAACAGGCCGAGCACGGTGCCGCCGGTCTCGAAGAAGGCGACCTCCTCGCCGGTCGCGCGCATCTTCCTGGTGAAGCCAAGCGATTCATAAAAGCCGATGCTGGCGCGCATGTCGCTGACGCCGAGCGTGAGGACGGTGAAGCGTGCGGTCGGGGTGTTACTCATTGCTGCACTCACTGTTTGACGTCTTCGTAGCCCGGATGGAGCGAAGCGCAATCCGGGAAGTCTTCGGCCACGGGTCGAACAGACCCGGATTTCGCTGCGCTCCATCCGGGCTACGGGTCCGCCTAAAATAGACTGAGTTGCTGCCCGTTACGCTTCGGCTTGGCGAAGTGATCGGTGGTCAGCTTGGTCCGCCGCTTGTTGAGGCCGAGCTTTTCGCAGGCGATCTCGAAGCGGCGGCCGATCATCCAGGCCATCGGGCCGGTGCCCTTCATCCTGGTACCCCATTGCGAGTCGTAGTCGCGGCCGCCGCGCATGTCGCGGATCAGCGTGAAGACGTGACGGTAGCGGTCGGGATAGTTCGCCATCAACCATTCGCGGAACAGATCGCGCACTTCGAGCGGCAGCCGCAGCAGCACGTAGCTCGCCTCCCTGGCGCCGGCATGCGCGGCGGCGTCGAGGATGCGCTCGATCTCGGAGTCGTTCAGCGCCGGGATCACGGGTGCGACCATCACCGTGGTCGGGATGCCGGCATCCGTGAGCCGCTTGATCGCCTCGAGCCGCTTCGGCGGGGTCGAGGCCCGCGGCTCCATGGTGCGGGCGAGCTTAGGGTCGAGCGTCGTCACCGAGAGCGCGACCTTGGCGAGATTGCGCTTGGCCATCCGCGCCAGGATGTCGATGTCGCGGGTGACCAGCGCCGACTTGGTGACGATGCCGACCGGATGGCCGGCGCGCTCCAGCACCTCGAGGATGCCGCGCATGATCTTCCGGTCGCGCTCGATCGGCTGATAGGGATCGGTGTTGGTGCCGATCGCGATCATCCGCGCCTCGTAGTCCGGTGCCGCCAGCTCCTTCTCGAGCAGCGCGGGTGCGTCCGGCTTGGCGAACAGCTTCGATTCGAAGTCCAGCCCCGGCGACAGGCCGAGATAGGCGTGGGTCGGCCGCGCGAAGCAATAGACGCAGCCATGCTCACAGCCGCGATAGGGATTGATCGAACGGTCGAAGCCGATGTCGGGCGAGTCGTTGCGGGTGATCACCTTGCGTGAGGTGTCGAGCGCCACGCTGGTCGCAAATGGCGGTAGGTCCTCGAGGCTCTGCCAACCGTCGTCGAAGGCAACGCGCGCCTCTGCCTCGTAGCGGCCGCTGGCGTTGGACTGCGCGCCGCGGCCGCGCCGCCGCTCGCGCTCGATCGCGACCGCAAGCTCGGGAAAAGGGGAAGGTGCACCCGCCGGGTTATCGGAGGGCGCCGTTACCGGCGGGTGCTTGAGGGCATGAGAGGATGCTCGGCTCATGCTTTGAAGCTAACACAGCACGAGAACAAATCAAGAACATGAACGGAGAAATTCCACAGAACCTTGCTACAAAATTCTGCAGGCGAACAGGCTGCTTTGAATATGACAAGGTGATAACACGGCCGGAGTTTCTCCATCGTTTGAGCCATCGAAGCCTCAAAATCATGCTGAGCGTGATCATTCCAACCGACGGCGTCGAGCGCACCGCGGTCGCAACCCTGGCGGCGCTGGTGCCGGGCGCGGCCGCCGGCGTCATCCGCGAAGTGCTGCTGGTCGACCGCAGCCACAGCGATGTGATGGAGCGCGTCGCCGACGTTGCCGGCTGCCGCTTCCTGCGCTTCGAGGGCACGCGCGCCGCCGCGCTTGCGGCAGGCGCGCGGCAGGCGCGGTCGCCCTGGCTGATGTTCCTGCATCCGGGCGCGGTGCTCGATGCCGGCTGGATCGAGGAAACCACACAGTTCATCCAGATGGTGGCGGCGAGCGGCAAGGACCGCGCCGGCATCTTCCGCTACGCCCGTGCACCCTACGCCGACCCGGGCCTGCGCGACGGCCTCAAATTCGTTGCCCGGATGATCACCGGGCCCTCGGCCGAACAGGGCCTTTTGATCGCCCGCGAGCATTACGAGCGGATCGGCGGCTACCGGCCCGACGCCCGCCGCTCCGAGGCGCGCCTGCTGCGCCGGCTCGGCCGCTCCTCGCGCACCATGCTGCGCAGCCGGATCATGGTGGCCTGAACAAAGCGCTTGCGGATTATTTGATTCCGTCAAATAATATATTTGATGAAATCAAATTCCTATGACACCACGCTCGAGAACCAGGTCGCCGCGGTCCGCGGCTTCAGCCGGTTCTATACCCGCAAGCTCGGCATCATCGAGCCGAAGCTGCTGCACTCGACATTCACGCTGCAGGAAGCGCGGATCATCTACGAGCTCGCACACCGCGAAAATTGCACCGCAACCGACCTTGTGCGCGATCTCGACCTCGATGCCGGCTTCGTCAGCCGCACGCTGGCGGCGCTGCAAAGGCGCCAGATCGTGACCCGGAGGCCGTCGAAGGCCGACAAACGCGTCAACGAGGTGACCCTCACCGCCAAGGGCCGCACCGCAGCCGCCGATCTCGACCGCCGCTCGCGCAGCGAGGTCGGGGCGCTATTGAAGCAGATGGACGGCGACCGTCGCGCGGCGGTGGTGCGCGCGATGGGCACGATCGAGCAATCGCTGGAGCCACCGACCGAGAAGCCGGTCGGCTTCCTGCTGCGCAGCCATCGCGTCGGCGACATGGGCTGGGTCGTCTCGCGGCAGGGACAAGCCTACGCAGAGGAATATGGCTGGGACATCAGCTACGAGGCGTTGGTGGCCGAGATCTGCGCGCAGTTTCTGCGATCGTTCGATCCCGCCCGCGAGCATTGCTGGATCGCTGAGGTCGACGGCGAGCCGGTCGGCTCGGTCTTCCTGGTCGACGGCGGCGACGGGGTCGCCAAGCTGCGGCTGCTGCTGGTGGAAGAAAAGGCGCGCGGGCTCGGCGTCGGCCGCGCCCTGGTGGAGCAATGCATCCGCGCCGCGCGCGAGAAGGGCTACACGAAGATGACGCTGTGGACCCAGAGCATCCTGGTCGCCGCGCGCGGCATCTACGCCCGCGCCGGCTTCCAGCGGGTCAAGGAAGAGAAGCATCACAGTTTTGGCGTCGACCTGGTCGGCGAGACCTGGGAGCTGGAGTTGTGAAGCCGCAGCGCCGAGACGTCTGGACTGCGTAGCCCGGATAGAGCGAAGCGCAATCCGGGAGCGGTGCTGCCGCGGAAGAGACTGCCCCGGATTTCGCTTCGCTCCATCCGGGCCACGGAAGCTCACCCTTGAGATTCGGGTTCGTGGTTCACACGCCCTCAGATGCGCAATTGCGCGTCGGGATGGCAAAAAAGCAGCGGCTACGCGCTCGCGCCTTTCGCCTTTGGGCGGCGCAGATGTTCATCCAGCCGCGGCATGATCTCGACGAAATTGCAGGGCCGCGTGCGGTAGTCGAGCTGCGCGGCCAAAATGCCGTCCCAGCCGTCGCGGCAGGCGCCGGGCGAGCCGGGCAGGCAGAAGATGAAGGTCGCGCCCGCAACGCCGGCGGTGGCGCGGCTCTGGATCGTCGACGCCCCGATCTTGGCGTGGCTCAGCATGTGGAAGGCGATCGAAAAGCCGTCCATCCGCTTCTCGAACAACGGCTCGACCGCCTCCGGCGTCACGTCGCGGCCGGTAAAGCCGGTGCCGCCGGTGGTGATGACGGCATCGACGGCGGGATCGGCGATCCAGCGCCGGATCACGGCGCGGATCGCCTCGACATCGTCGGTGACGATCTCGCGCGCCGCAAGCTTGTGGCCGGCCGCGGTGAGACGGTCGGCCAGCGTGGTGCCCGACTTGTCATCCGCCAGCGAGCGGGTGTCGGAAATCGTCAGCACCGCGATGTTGAGCGGGATGAATGATTTGGATTCGTCGAGTGAGGACATTTACACCTCTTTCCATCCCGCTGACGTCATCCTGAGGTGCCCGCCTTGCGGTGCACTTGCACCGCTGGGCGAGCCTCGAAGGATGGGCCACGGGCTCCGTCATCCTTCGAGGCTCACCAACAGGCGAACATATCCCGAGTGAGCGCATTCGCGCTCATCCGGGGATGACGCTACCGGCACACGGCTACAAGCTACCGCCGAACGTGTTGCAGGCTTGCACGGTGCCCTGTTGGTAGCCCCTCATGAACCACTCCTTGCGCTGCGCGGCGGAGCCGTGGGTGAAGGAATCGGGCACCACCCTGCCCGTGGCCTGCCGCTGCAGCGTGTCGTCGCCGATCGCGTTCGCTGTGGTCAGCGCGGCGTCGATGTCGCCAGCCTCAAGGAAGCCCGGCCGCTTCTTCTCCTCGCGGTTGACCCAGACGCCGGAAAGGCAATCGGCCTGCAGCTCGACCTTGACCTGCAGCGCGTTGGCCTCGGCCTTGCTGCCGGCCTGCTGCTGCAGTCGGTTCACGCGCGGAATGATGCCGAGCAGGTTCTGGATGTGATGGCCGGCCTCATGCGCGATGATATAGGCCGCGGTGAACTTGCAGGCGTTGCCCGAGCAGCCGCGGAAGCGCGTCTCGACCTCGCGGAAGAAGCCGGTGTCGAGGAAGATGGTCTTGTCCGGCGGGCAGTAGAACGGTCCCATCGCCGATTGCGCCATGCCGCAGCGGCCGCCATTGGTGGCATTGCGGAACAGCACGATCTTCGGACCGGTGTAGGTCTGGCCACTGGCCTTGAAGATATCGCTCCAGCGATCGTCGATCTCGCCGAGGATGCCGGCGATCATGCTGCCCATCTCGTCGGTCGGCGCGCCGCGCTTGGCCTGCCCGCCCGACGACTGCCGGTCGGTCTGGTAGGTCGGCGCCTGGCCGCCGCCGGTGAGAATCTCGGCGCCGCCGATCAGGATGCGCGGGTCGATGCCGAAGGCATAGCCGAGCAGGCCGAGCACGATGATGGTGCCGATGCCGAGCCCGCCACCGCCCATCCTGTCTCTTATACACCTCTGACGCTG